>WJMD01000152.1 GCA_014728125.1 Candidatus Effluviviaceae Genus V sp. | reverse complement strand
GGACGACCCGGGCCGCGGCGATGATGATATCCGGAACCGAGCGGATGGAGTTCCATGCCTGGGAGCCCTGACTACTACGAAGTGCTCGGCGTCGACAGGGACGCCGACGCAGACGCCATCAAGAAGGCGTACCGCGAACTCGCCTTCAAGTACCACCCGGACAAGAACCCGGGTGACGAGGAGGCGGAGGAGCGTTTCAAACAGGCGACCGAGGCTTACGAGGTCCTGTCGGACTCGGAGAAGCGCGCTCAGTACGATCAGTTCGGGGCCGCCGGCCCGGGGCCGCAGTTCCAGGGGTTCCAGAGCGCGCAGGGCTTCGACATGGACGATGCTCTGCGGACCTTCATGAACGCCTTCGGCGGCGAGGGCGTCTTCGACGGTATCTTCGGCGGCGCGGCGCGGCCGCGGCGCCGCGGACCTGAGCGCGGCTCCGACATCAGGATCCGTCTCAAGCTGCGTCTCGAGGAGATCGCGAAGGGCGTCACGAAGAAGATCAAGGTGTCCCGGCTGACCACGTGCGACACCTGCGGCGGGAGCGGCGCGAAGCCCGGAACGAGCCCGAGGACCTGCACCGACTGCAACGGCGCCGGGCGTGTGTCCCGTCAGCAGAGCATGGGCATGTTCGGCACCTTTCAGAGCGTCTCCGCATGTCCGACGTGCGGAGGGACGGGACAGGTCATCGACGAGAAATGCGGTTCGTGCTCCGGGCTCGGCGTGACGAGAGGTACGGAGACCGTCGATGTGCACGTACCCGAGGGCGTCACGTCGGGCAACTACATCCCGATATCGGGCGCCGGCAACGCCGGAGCCCGTGGCGGTCCCCCGGGGAACCTGGTCGTCGTCATTGACGAGCTCGAGCACGAGCTCTTCGAACGCGTCGGCGACGACGTCCTCGTGGAGCTGCCGGTTCCCGTCGACACCGCCGCCCTCGGAGGAAGCCGCGAGGTACCCACCCTGTCCGGCAAGGCCCGCCTGAAGATCCCCGCCGGCACACAGTCGGGCACGACGCTCAGGATGCGTGGCAAGGGTATACCCCACCTGCGGGGCCGCGGCGCGGGGGACCAGCTCGTCCGCATCGTCGTCTGGGTTCCCGAGCGTCCCTCGGGTGAGGAGAAGAAGCTCCTCAAGAAGCTCGGGGAGCTTCACACCGACGGCGTGCCCGGACCGCGGCGTCCGCGCCATCCCGACCGGGGGCGGGGCGGACGATGACCAGGTCCGCCCTGGACGAGCGCGGAGCCTGGATGCTCCCGACGTACATCGTCACGCCCGGCGGTCTCGACGGACCGTTCGCGTCGCTCGAGGGCGACGAGGGACGGCACGCGGCCAGGGCCGCCCGGGCGCGGACCGGTCAGCTGATCCGGCTCATCGACGGCGAGGGCACCGAGGCGGCCGCCCGGGTCGTCTCCGCGGACGACCGCGTCGAACTCGAGATCGTCGAGCGCCGGACCCGGTCGAGAGCAGAGGGCGTCGAACTCGTCGTGGGACAGGCCCTTCTGAAGGGACGGGATTTCGACTCGGCCGCGCGGCGGCTGGCCGAGCTGGGAACAGCCAGGATCGTCCCGCTCCTGACGGAGCGTGTCGTCCCCCGGCTTGATCCGACGACGACCGCCCGCCGCGTGGAGCGCTGGCGGGCCGTGACGGTCGCCGCCACGAAGCAGTCGCGGGGCGTCTTCGTGACCGACGTGACGGAGCCTGTGACGCTCGACGAGTTCATCGTCCGGCATGAGGCGGACGCACGACTTGTCGCCTGGGAGGAGGGCGGCGTCGACCTCCGCGAGGCGCTTCAGGGCGTACGCGACCCGGGGACGCTCGCCTGCATCGTCGGGCCGGAGGGAGGTCTGGCCGCGGTCGAGGTGGACCGGCTCGTCGCCGCGGGATACGTCGCCGTCGGTCTGGGGGATCGGATCCTGCGGGGCGACTGGGCGGCCGCCGCGGTCGCGACGCTCATCTCACACCACGTGGGCGGCCTCCTGCCCTGACCGCGGCAAAAGCGGTTGACAATCGGTTCAGTATCCGTTATTCTGATATGTCTGAGTCGGACACAGGCTCCCGCCGGCGGCGCGTCGCGGCTGTGACGCACCGTCCAGGGGGATGTTCAGCTTTCGACAGGCTATCAGTTCCAGCCGGCGATCGGGAGGGGGTGAACCTGGATGCCGGGAGTGCGAGTGAAGGACGGAGAGTCCTTCGAGCGCGCGCTCAGACGTTTCAAGAAGCGCTGTGAGAAGGCGGGCGTTCTGTCCGACCTTCGGAAGCACCAGCACTTCGAGAAGCCCAGCGAGAAGCGCAAGCGCAAGAAGAGTGCGGCGAAGCGTAAGCTCCGCAAGCTCAAGCTCAAGCAGCAGAAGCGAGGCGGCAGGAGGCGTCGGTAGAACCGAGCCGCGGAGGTAGCACCGTGGGTCTCCTCGAACGTCTTGACAGCGACATGGTCGCGGCGGCGAAGGCGCGCGAGGCGGAACGTCTGAACGCGATCCGCTTCATTCGCTCGGAGCTCAAGAACAGACGCATAGAACTCGGGAGCGACCTCTCCGAAGAGGATGCCGTCGATGTCGTCGCGCGCGTCGCGAAGAAGCTGAGAGAGGCGGTCGATCAGTTCGAGCAGGCCGGACGCGAGGACATCGCCGGTCCGGAGCGCCGGAAGCTCGAGGTCGTCGAGTCGTATCTTCCCGAGGGGCTGTCCGAAGACGAGCTCAGGGCCCTCGTTGCCGACGCGATCGACGAGACCGGAGCGGGGTCCATGAAGGACCTCGGTTCCGTCATGAAGACCGTGATGCCGAAGGTCAAGGGGCGCGCCGACGGCAACGACGTACGGCGCATCGCAACTGAGATCCTGTCCTGAGCGACGCCGGCTCCCGCGAGAGCCGAAGACGGGCGGTGGTTTCGGGAGGAAGAATGAAGCTGAAGGACCTGTTCGAGGCGGCGATCGCTCACGGCATCTCGGTCGACCCGCGCGGCGGGGAGCATGTCCAGAAGGAACTCGACCGACGCAGGAAGCAGCACGAAGAACTGAAACCCGCCGAGCAGGAGCGGTACGATACCGAGCTCCTCTCGAATCCGTACTCCGACTCCCGACGACTCCACGGCGCCGACGATGTTGATGTCAGGAGTATCATGGTCGGCATCGACACGGAGGTCGGAGAGGTCGTCCTGGCCGACCGGCTCAGGGAGAAGGGGACCTCGATCGACCTCGTCTGGGGCCACCACCCCGAGGGGCGTGGGCTCGCCTGCCTCGGCGGGGTGATGGCCATGCAGGCCGACATCCTCGCCCGCTTCGGCGTCCCGATCAACGTCGCCGAGGGCCTTCTGAAGCCGCGCATCTCGGAGGTCTCCCGACGCGTGCTGCCCGCGAATCACATGCGGGCCGTCGACGCGGCGCGCCTCCTTGACATCCCGATGATCTGTACCCACACGCCCGCCGACAACTGCGTCGCCGGTCATCTGCAGGGCCTCTTCGACGAGGAGAACCCGGAGACGGTGGGCGATGTGATCGACGTCCTTCGCGGCATCCCGGAGTACCGGGAGGCGGAGAAGGAGGACATGGCGCTCAAGGTCTTCGCCGGCGACAAGAAGCGGCGTGCCGGGAGGATCTTCGTCGACATGACGGGCGGAACGAGCGGGTCCGAGAAGACGTTCGAGCGGCTCTCCAACACATCGGACATCGGGACGATGGTCGCGATGCATCTTCCGGAGAAGCACCGCGAGGAAGCGGAGAAGAACCACATCAACGTCGTCATCGCCGGGCACATGGCGAGCGATACGCTCGGCATGAACCTGCTTCTTGACGCCGTCGAG
>WJMD01000151.1 GCA_014728125.1 Candidatus Effluviviaceae Genus V sp. | reverse complement strand
GTGCTCGAGGGCCCGGAGGCCGCCGTCTGGGAGCAGAACTACCGCTTCGACCTGGCGAGTTCCTCGAAGATCCTCGAGAAGTACCTGACGCGCGACATCGACGTCGTGACGGAGGACGCCGACCTCTTCAGCGGCCGTCTCGTCAGCGCAGACGGAAGCTCCATCGTCCTCGATCAGGGCCGGGGCACCGGGCCGGTCGTCACCCTCAACCGGGACAAGGTCGCGTACATCCGGTTCCCGGCGCTTCCGGCCGGTCTCATCTCGAAGCCGTCGCTCATCTGGAAGATCGGCGCGGAGCGTGGAGGGGACCGGCTGGTCGAGGTGTCGTACCTGACCTCGGGGGTCACGTGGCACGCCGAGTACGTCGGCGTCATCAACGCTGCCGACGACGTCGTCGACCTCGCGGCCTGGGTGTCGATCGACAACCGCTCGGGCGCGACCTACGAGGACGCGCAGCTCGACCTGGTCGCCGGAGACATCCACAGGGCGCCGCAGGGCATGGGCGACAAGGCGATGGCACAGGAGGTGGCGCTGACCCGCAGCATGGCCCCGCCGCCGGAGTTCGCGGAGGAGGAGCTTTTCGAGTACTATCTCTACAAGCTGGACACCCCCGCGACCGTGGCCGACCGGGAGATCAAGCAGCTGACGTTCTTCCCGTCGACCGACGTGGCCGTCGAGAAGGTGTTCGAGTACGACCAGTGGTACGGTGAGGACGTACGGGTTCTGCTCGAGTTCGAGAACTCGGAGGAGGCCGGCCTGGGCCGGGCGCTCCCGGCGGGAACGGTCCGCATGTACAAGGAGGACTCCGCCGAGGACCTGCAGTTCCTCGGAGAGGACCGCATCGCCCACACACCGAAGGACGAGGACGTCTCGCTCTTCATCGGCGCGGCGTTCGATGTGAAGACGGAGAGAACCCTCGTCAGCACGAGGAAGATCACCGACCGCGTGCGCGAGGAGGACTACGAGATCTCGGTCAGGAACCACAAGGACACCGACATCGTCCTGCGGCTCGTCGAGCATCCCAGGGGCTACTGGGAGGTGACGAGGACCTCTCACGAGTTCGAGAAGGTCGAGGCGAACCGCATCGAGTTCGAGGTCCCCGTCCCGGCGGACGGCGAGACGACCGTGGCCTACACCATCCGGTACGAGCACTAGAGCGGCGCCGCTGTCGCGGCGGCCCGGAGGAAGCCGTCTCATGGGGCGGCGGGACGGGTTCCCGCGGCCCGGAGCGCGGCGGCACGAACGGAGGCGTTCATGGAGTCGGTCGGCCAGCTCCTGAGGAGAGAGCGCGAGGCGCAGGAGAAGAGCCTCGAGGACGTCGCCAAGGACACCAAGATGAGCACCTCGACCCTTGAGGCGCTCGAGGACGACCGCTTCAGCGCGCTGCCCGCACAGGTCTACATCAAGGGGCATCTGAGAACCTACGCGCGCTATCTCGGTCTGAACGAGGACGACGTCGTCGGAATGTACCTCCGCTTCACACAGCAGACCGAGAGCGACGAGCTGGACGAGTGGGACGCGGTGGAGCTCGAACTCACCGAACGGAAGGAGACGGCGAACCGGCGCTGGGTGCTCATCGGCGTCACGTCGGTCATCACCATCGTCGTGCTCGTCGTGGGGCTCTGGTGGATCAGACAGAGCCCGCCGGAGCCGCCCGCTCCCGCCGAACAGGAGCTCGAGGCCGTCACGGACCCGGTCAGCGAGGCCGCGGCGCCGGACACGATGATCGAGTGGCACAAGCTCGAGCTCATGGCCGTGGCGCGCGAACGGACATGGATCCGCGTGGCGGTCGACGGCACGCCGGTGTCCGACCTCACGCTGGAGCCCGGCGAACGCCGGCTCTGGGAGGCGAACGAGCGGTTCCTGCTGGACGTCGGCAACGGCGGTGGGCTCGAACTCTATCTCGACGGGGAGTTCCTGGGCACGGCCGGCACGGGGTCGCGTCTCGTCGAGGGGCTCGAGGTGACCGAGGAAGGCATGTCGCGCTAGGGAGGGGTTGAGGCAGGGATGGCGAAGGCGTTCAAGCTCGTCTCGGGATACGAACCCCGCGGCGACCAGGGCACCGCGATCAGGGAACTGACGGAGGGGTTCGAACGGGGCGACCGCTACCAGACGCTCCTCGGCGTCACCGGGTCCGGCAAGACGTTCACGATGGCCAACTGCATCGCGAACGCCAACCGGCCGGCCCTCGTCATGTCCCACAACAAGACGCTGGCAGCGCAGCTCTTCGCTGAGTTCCGCGCGTTCTTTCCCGAGAACGCCGTCGAGTACTTCGTCAGCTACTACGATTACTACCAGCCCGAGGCCTACGTTCCCGTCACCGACACCTACATCGAGAAGGACGCGAACATCAACGACGAGATCGACCGCCTGAGGCTGCGCGCCACGGCGTCGCTCCTCGAGCGCCGGGACGTCGTCATCGTCGCGTCGGTCTCGAGCATCTACGGTCTCGGTTCGCCCGACGTCTACAAGTCGATGCTCCTCTCGCTCGAGACCGGCATGAGCGTCGACCGCGACGCCATGCTGCGCGAACTCATCGACATGCAGTACGAGCGCAACGACGTCGAGTTCTCGCGCGGCACCTTCAGAGTGCGCGGCGACGTGGTCGAGGTGCGCCCGTCGTACGAGGAGCGCGCCGTCCGCATCGAGTTCTTCGGGGACGAGATCGACAAGCTGTCCATCATCGACCTCGTCACGCGCAAGCCGATCGAGAAGCTCGAGCGAACGTCTATCTATCCCGCGAAGCACTTCGTCACGACGCAGGACTACATCGAGAAGGCCATCGAGCGCATCGAGGATGAACTCGAGCAGCAGATCGACTTCTTCAAGAGCCAGAACAAGCTCCTCGAGGCCCAGAGGATCGAGACCAGGACCCGCTTCGACATCGAGATGCTCCGGGAGATGGGCTACTGCAGCGGCATCGAGAACTACTCGAGGCACCTCGCCGGTCGCGCCGAGGGAGAGCGGCCCGCCGTGCTCCTCGACTACTTCCCGGACGACTTCCTGATGTTCATCGACGAGTCGCACGTCGCCGTGCCGCAGATCAGGGGCATGTACCGCGGCGACCGCTCACGCAAGGAGACGCTGGTCAAATACGGGTTCCGGCTTCCTTCGGCGCTCGACAATCGACCTCTTCAGTTCGACGAGTTCGAGGAGTTCATGCATCGGGTCGTCTTCGTCTCGGCGACGCCGGGCGACTACGAGCTGGAGAAGTGCGAGGGCGTCGTCGTCGAGCAGATCATCCGGCCGACCGGACTCGTCGATCCGGAGATCATCGTCCGTCCCGTCGCCGGTCAGGTCGACGACCTTCTCGAGGAGATCCGCGCGCAGACGAAGGGCGGTGGGCGGGTCCTCGTGACGACGCTGACGAAGAGGATGTCCGAGGACCTGACGGACTACCTGCAG
>WJMD01000150.1 GCA_014728125.1 Candidatus Effluviviaceae Genus V sp. | reverse complement strand
GTCGTGCCGGCAGTGCGGCGGCTCGCGCCCCGGGCGGGCTGCGCGGCGTTCTTGACGAATTCCGACCAAGCTGGTAGCGTTTCGCGGTCGACTTCTCCTGGAGAGGGCATGCACGAGGAACAGACGACATCAACGCCGGAAGGGCAGGACGTCGAGACGCGGCTCGTCAACCGGCCCGTCTATCAGGTTCGTATCGACGCGTTCGAGGGCCCGCTCGATCTCCTGCTCCACCTCATCCGGTCCCAGGAACTCGACATCTATGACATCCCGATCGCTCAAATCACGGATCAGTATCTCGAGTATCTCGAGTTCATGGAGTCGCTCGACCTGTCGCTGGCCGGCGAGTTCCTGGAGATGGCGGCGACCCTGATCCGGATCAAGGTCAGGATGCTCCTCCCGCCTCCCGAGACGGAGGGAGAGGAGGAGGAAGACCCGCGTCAGGATCTCGTTCGGAGACTGGTCGAGTACAAGGAGTTCAAGGAGGCGGCGAAGGTCCTCTCGGAGCACGAGGTGGAACGACGCGAGCACCATCCCCGGGCGGTCGACGTCTCGCGGTATACGGACGAGGAGCCGGACACCGAGGAGCTGCTGCGGGACGTAACGCTGTTCGACCTGGTCGATGCGCTCCGCGAAGTCCTCTCACGCGTTCCGAACAGGATCGACGTCCATGCGGTCGATCTGGAAGAGGTGACCGTCGAGGACCGGATCGACCACCTCATCGCGACGGTCAAGCCGGGCGAGCGGTTCACGTTCACCGACCTCTTCGAGGAGGCGGCGAGCCGCCCGCGCATCATCGCGACCTTCATCGCGCTCCTGGAGCTCATCAAGAGAGGGATGCTCTCGGTCATCCAGGAGCGGGTCTTCGGGGAGATCATCGTCACAGCGCATGCTGGGGGTGAGTCGTGAGCGAGCCTGAACTCAAGGGAACCGTCGAGGCGCTTCTTTTTTCCTCGGATACACCCGTCACACTGGACCGCCTGTGTTCGGTGATGGAAGGGCACGAGCGGTCGGACATCCGCGAGGCCGTCGAGCGCCTCGCGGCCGAGTACGACGAACAGGGACGGGCGTTCACGATCGCGAAGCTCGCCGGCGGATGGCAGCTCTACGCGCGTCCCGAGTACTCCAAGTGGATCCGCGATCTCAACAGCTCCCGCTCCGCTACGCGTCTGAGCCAGGCCGCCCTCGAGACCCTCGCCATCGTCGCGTACAAGCAGCCGATCGTCCGGGCCGAGGTAGAAGGTGTCCGCGGCGTCGACTCGAGCGGCGTTCTGTCGACGCTTCTCAAGAGGAATCTCATCGCGATCGCCGGACGCGCTCCCGGCATGGGGCGGGCCCTGATGTACCGGACGACCAGGGAGTTCCTCCGGTACTTCGGTCTCGACTCGCTGACGGACCTCCCGCGTCTCGAGGAGTTCGCCGAGGTTCTCGGCCTGAAACCGGAGGAACTCGAGGCGACCGTCGAGGGCGCGGAGTCGGCAGGGGCACTCTCTCAGCCGGACGCGAACGAGGAACAGGACGGGACCGGCGCGGCTTCGTCGGCAACCGCGCCGCCGCAGAAGGGCGCATCCGGCGAGCCGGCCGCCGAGCAGCAAGCCGAGGCGCCGCGCATCATCGCCCGGACGGCGACCGAGGAGCCTTCGGACGATTCGGGCTCGGCGAGGCCGCCGTTCTCCATGCACAGCATCCCCGACGACGAACTCCTGAAGTCGCTCGATGAGGATTAACAGGTTCCTGGCACGAGCCGGCGTCTCCTCGCGCCGGGGCGCTGAGGAGCTCGTCCGCGCCGGCCGCGTCACTGTCAACGGCCGGACGGTCACGAGACTGGCAACGACTGTCGACCCCGAGCACGACACCGTCGAGCTCGACGGTAGCCCGGTCACGCTGCCGGAGACCTTCACGACCATCATCCTGAACAAGCCGCGCGGGGTCGTCGTCACTATGGACGACCCGCAGGGGCGCCCGACCGTCGCCGACCTCACGAGGGACGTGCCGGCGCGCGTCGTACCGGTCGGTCGTCTCGACGCCGACAGCGAGGGCCTTCTCATCATGACCGACGATGGGACGCTGGCGCACCGAATAGCACACCCGTCGTTCGAACTCGACAAGGTATACGAGGTCACGGCACGGGGTGTGCTTCAGGAAGGAGAGAGACGGCGCCTCGAGATGGGGGTCGAGCTCGACGGACGCACGACGTCGCCCGCGTCGGTCACGGTCATGTCGACCGAACGCAACAGAACGAAGGCCGTCGTGACCATCCACGAGGGGCGAAAGCGGCAGGTCAGAAGGATGTTCGAGACCGTGGGGCACCCGGTCAGGGCGCTACGCCGCGTCAGGATAGGTCCGGTGGAGCTGGGCGACCTCAGGCCGGCCTCCTGGCGGCGTCTGTCCGAGAAGGAGCTCAATGCCCTCGCGGCCGCCGTGGGGCTCGACAGGACGCCTGAAACGCCTTGCAGCGACACGTGAGGCAGGCTATAATCTGAAGCTCGGTCGAAGTGGCAGATGATACCGCTGGGCAGGCCTCAAGACGACCTCACAACAGGACGAGGGATACCAGCCTGATCATCGCGATCGACGGCCCCGCCGCGTCGGGCAAGAGCACCACGGCCCGGGCGGTGGCTGAGAGGCTAGGATACACCTACATCGACAGCGGCGCGATGTACCGCGCCGCGGCCCTCGCTGCCATGCGTCGAGGTGTCGACCTCGACGACGTCGAGGAGCTGACGCGCGTCGCGGAGAGCTCGACCATTGAACTCACCCCGACAGGCGCGGTGCTTCTCGACGGAGAGGACGTGACGACGGCGATCCGTACGCGCGCTGTATCGGATGCCGCCTCCGTCGTGTCGACGGTTCCAGGCGTCCGACGCGCGCTCGTCCGCGAGCAGAGGCGCCTCGGCAGACACGAGAACTGCGTGATGGAGGGGCGCGACATCGGAACGGTCGTGTTCCCGGAGGCGGACCTCAAGGTGTTCCTGACCGCGGGCGTTCGCGAGAGGGCGCGCAGGCGACACGCCGAGGATCCCGAGGGCGGAGCGACGCTCGAGGAGATCGAACGCGAGATCGCCGAACGGGACCGGCGGGATGAGTCGCGGAACGACAGCCCGCTCGTGCGGGCCCGGGATGCGGTCGTGGTCGACACCACGTCGTTGACGATCGAGGATCAGGTGGATCGGGTGATCGAGCTGGCCGTCGAGCGCGGCGCCACGAGACCCCGGAACGCCGACGGAGCGCTCGGGACGTGAGGTTCCACTACAGGATCGGCTGGACGCTCGCGCGATTGCTTGTGAAGCTGCTCTGGGGCTTCAGGGCCGAGGGCTACCGCGGCATTCCGCGGCACGGTCCGGTCCTTCTGGCGAGCAATCACATCTCGGGCTGGGATCCGCTGCTCGTCGGGCTCGGATGTCCCCGGGAAACGCACTTCCTCGCCAAGGAGGAGCTCTTCCGGAACCCGTTCCTGGGATGGCTCATCAGGACATACAACGCCATCCCCGTAAGACGCGGAGCGTCCGACAGACGGGCGCTCAGACGGGCCGTCTCGGTCCTCGAGCGCGGCGGCGCGATGTTGATGTTCCCGGAGGGAACGCGGAGCAGAGACGGACGTCTCGGGAAGGGCCGTGCCGGCGCGGCCTGGGTGGCCGCGACCGCGGGTGCTGTGATCGTCCCGGTCTGGATCACCGGCTCGAGGGACCTCGCCGGGGCCTTCAGAAGGAAGAGACTGCTCCTTGTGAGGTACGGACGGCCGATCGCCCCGCGAGAGGACGGCGACTACAGGGCTCTCGCCGAAGAGGTGATGGCGGCCATC
>WJMD01000149.1 GCA_014728125.1 Candidatus Effluviviaceae Genus V sp. | reverse complement strand
CGAGAAGTCCTTGATCTCGCCGTCCTCGTCGTAGACGTACCCTGCGCGAAGCGACAGCAGATCATAGTAGCGATACTCGACGCCGGCGTTCAGGATGACGCCCGTCGAGAAATCGAAGAAGTCCTCGTAGATGACGAGCGATTTATTGTACTCGCCGCACACGAGGAGTTCGTTCATCTCATCGTCGAGGATCTTGTAGGAGGCTCCGAGCTTCCAGTTCCTGGGCAGCGGGTCGGACTGCTCCTCGTCGATGTAGGCGATCTTCGGACCGACGTTCTGGATCGCGCTCCCGAGGCGAAGCCTCCCGGCACCCATTCTGTAGAGCACGCCCAGATCGCCGGCGAAGGTGGTTCCCGAGCCCTCACCCTGTCCGAACGTGACGCTCTCCGGCGCCAGGTCGACCCAGATGAACTTCAGGTTGATGCCCATCGCGATGTTCTCGGTCAGTGTGGTGGCGTAGGCGAGCGACGGAATCACCTCGTACGAATTGAATGTGCCGACCGGATCGGGGCTCCCCTCCTCGGTCGCCACCTGTTCACCATACGTGAGGTAGGTGACCGACCCGGCGAGCGTCCCCAGACCTTCGACCTTCTGGGCGTATGCCGCGTACTCGTAGTAGACGTCGCCCCAGTCGGGCACCAACTCGCTGTGCATCAGGATGAGGTTCTTCTGCACGGGCATGAATGCCAGTCCCGCCGGATTCCAGTAGCAGGCGCTGGCGTCCTCAGCCACCGCGGCGTAGCAGTCTCCCATGCCGGCCGGACGGCCTCCCGGCTGGATGTAGAGCGACTGTGCTCCGCCGATGGAAACCTGCGCCTCCGCGCATGGAGCCGCCATCAGCACGGCGACCGCCAGGGTCACTACGAGCGCTCTTGTCATGGTCGTCCCGTCCTTCCTTCGCGTTCCGTCCTACCTCATCACGACGGCTCTGCCGACGGCCTCGACCCTGTCGCCGCGGTACTCGTCCGACGTGGCGTGAATACGGTAGAGATACACCCCGTTGGCTATCTCGTCCCCCTCCTGGTCCCGTCCGTCCCAATAGACCTGGTTCGCACCGGCGGTCGCGTCGATCCCGTGGATCATCCTGATGCGACGCCCTCCCACGGTGAAGATGTCGATGTCGACCTCCGCCGGCGAGGGCAGCTGGAACATGATGTGAGTGCCCTCGCTGCTCCCTGCGGGGAACGGATTCGGGTAGTTCGCGACGTTCCGAATATCGAAGTCGAGCGACGAGAGAACGCTGAAGCTCGTCGTCTCGACGGTCCTGTTGCCCATGTTATCTGATGCAGAAACGCTGATCGAGTGGCTCCCGACACCCAGATCTCCGAGCGCGTACTCGATGGTGCCCCTTGTCGAGCTCCCCAGATCGTAGAGGAAGCGGTCCGTCAGCGCCGTCGAGTCGCCGCCGTCGACCCTCAGAACGATGCCGTGCGCCCCTCCGCTGTCAACGAGGTTGATACCGCTCTCGTCCTCGATGGCGATCGTGATCGTCGAGCCCGGCACGACCGCGCCGCTCTGGACCCCCGTGTCGATCTCGGGGCCCGTGACGTCCGACGTGGCAACGCTGTCCCTGAGGGCGACATCCTCGTAGGAATAGACGCCGTCGACGTCGGTGCCGTAGAAGTAGGCGCGGACGCGTCCGTACGGCCCCTCGTTCGCGAGAGCGGACACGACGAAATCGGCGCTCAGCTCGCCCCCCGAGATGCCGACCGGGCCCTCGAACATCCGGCGACCGGGCAGCCGATAGTCGACGTGATAGGTCGGCGTCGACTGGAACTCGTGGATGTAGCCGCTCGTGTCGGCGCTCTCGTGCGCCGCCAGGACGACGACGCCGTCCCGGCCGCCGGAGGCGCCGTCGTTCTGTCCGGCCACCGTCACGGTGTCGCGACGCCGCATCGGTTCGAAGTCGGGCTCGGTGAACTCGCCCGTCCCGCTGGGCGTGGCAAGCACCGTGCCCGGGTCGCCCACCAGCATGAACTTCGTGTTGTTCGACCAGCTCGAGGTGGCGGAGAAGGCCGCCTGGAGCGACGAACCGATGTCGAGTACGGGTGTGGCGTTCGTCTGCTGGCCTCCGAACATGTGACTGTAGAAGCTCCGGTTGAGCGACGCGTTCTGGCTGGCTCCCGAGTCCCTCGTGCTGCCGATCGATGCGATCGAACCTCGTGAGGCGAGCTTCGCGAAAAGCTCGCCCATCGAATCGACGGTCGACTGATCGAACTTATTCAGCCTGCACGAGGCCGCGAAGAAGAGCGGGAGCATCGAGTCGTTCTCGAGCGAATAGGCGTCGTCGTAGAGAAACACGTTCTCGTGGGCCATGACGATCTCGGATCCGTGGCCTGTGTAGTTGACGAGCACGGCGCCCTCGTTCCAGGCCTCCAGGAAGTCGGCCCGCGCGCCGGGCTTATTGATGCCCGTGCCGTCGCGCTCGTACTCGAAGAGGTAGATCTTCCGGCGGTCCAACGGGAACGGCAGCTTCTCGCGGGCCAGTTCCTCGCACTGCTCCGTGTGAAAGAACTCGCAGCAGTTGCTCTGCGCCTCCGCACCCTTGAACTGGTCGTCTGAGACCAGGATCGCCCTGTTGTGCCAGAGCCCCTCCTCCCGGTCGGTCACGTAGCCGGTGATCTTGTCGACCATGTCCGAAAGCTCCGAGGACGACCGGGCAGGCAGACGTCCGAGCGCCATGGCGGGCAGGTACCCGGCCACGGCGTCGAAGCCGACGAACCAGAACTCGGCCGGCCAGTAGGACCCGCCCGAGTAGTGGGTCGGGAGATAGCACTCGGTGCTCGAGGCGAGGTACTGCCGGTAGTCGGACGAAGCGTCCCCGACCAGCAGGGTGTGCGTCGGGGGCGGGTCGCTCGACTCCCAGGTGTGCTTGAGATAGTCCCGGATCGCCGTCGGGTCGATCATGCCCCAGGAGAACTCGTCGTAGACGTCAGAGAGTCGCGTCGCCCGCACCGAGAAGCCGCCTCCCTCGGCGGTCTGCCGGAAGGCCGCCAGGCGCAGGGCCTCGTCGTAGAAGCCGTCGTAGACGATCATGAGATAGTCGGCCCCGTTCGGGGTTCTCAGATCGCCGAACGCGTCGATCTCGATGTCGGGCACGAGCCACGCGCCGTCCTGAACGACCTCGTACGAGGCCGTGTCGGCGACCTCGGAGACGAACGTCGCCTCGTAGCCGTTCGGGCTCGCGCTCGTCGCCACGCCGCCCACGACCGTCAGATCGTACTTGCCGTCGAGCCGGTAGACGCTCACGTCCGCATCGGAGAACCCGTCCACGAGATACTCCACGGCCCCTGTCCGACCGGAGCTGCCGAACCTCGCCCTGCCCGCGTCGGCGACGAGTTCCCTCCAGTAGAGAAGCTCGAACCAGTCGATCAGGATGTAGTCCTCCTCGTGATCGTCGTCCTCCCGCGGGACGACCACGAGGTAGGTGTTGTAACCCTCCCGCATCGGGAGCCCCGACGTCTCGAACGTGTAGGTTCCGTATCCGTCCCACTCGCCGATGTCGGCAAGCTGGTCGTTCAGATAGAACTCGGCGATGTGGTCGGGCGAAACGAAGACGTCGCTCGAGCTGCCGTCGACGCGTCCGCGGAGCGTTCCGGTCGAATCGGTCTGCACGCCGGACAGGATCTCGTGGAAGTAGCGCTCCTCGTAGTCGCCCTGCTGCTTCATCTCGTACCAGAACCAGTTGTCTCCGCGCCCCTGCCGTTCGTAGACGTTCTCCTCAAAGTGAACCCTTGCGCGGTAGTTCGAAACCGCCCTGTCCGCCGCTCCGGGGTCGGGCTCGGTCGCGGCGCGTCTCGGCGGATCGGTGAAGGTCGAGCTGCTCCCGCCGCTCTCCCAGGCAAGCCAGTAGACCGACGTCGAGGTGTAGGGGTTCTCGAAGAAGGGCTCGTCCGGGTCGGCGATCTCCAGCTCGTCGGACCACGCGTCCGAGGCGAGCGCATGGAAGACGACGCCGTCGCCCGCGTCGAAGCTCCCGTCTCCGCCGTCGTCGACGTGGATCGCGCACTCCTGCATCCACTCCGGCCGCGGCTCGGTGACGCTCTCCGGAATGGGAAGGCCGCCTCCGGAGAAGACCCTGAATGTCGACGGGTCGATGCTCGACGCGGCCGCGCCGAGAGCGTCGAGGTCCGAGTAGGACACGCGGTGAACACCCGAGGTCTCGATCTTCAGCCTCGCCCAATTCGACGCGTCATCGTAGTAGTCGTCCGGTCTGCCGCTCCGCTCGAGCGGCCACGCCCTGCGCCATGCGCGACCGGAACCGTAGTTCAGCACGGCGGAGCGGAGCAGCCGCTCCCGCCGCGGCAGGTCGCCGCGCGGCGGCGGCGCGTCGACGACGTCTTCGAAGGTCAGCGTGACCTCGACGACGCGGTCCCACACAAGCGCGCCCGAGGAACGGTCGTACCGACACGGCGTGAACTCGACCTCAACGACCCTCTGGGTCGCGAAATAGAGGGGCTCCGTCACGACGGCCGGAGTCTCGGGCCAGAGTCCCTCTCCCTCGTAGACCGGCCCCTCGAGCCAGGTCGACTCGCTGGGGTGTCCCTCCTCGACCGGCAGCAACGTCGGCTCGGGTGACGGCCGAACTTCGTCGATGCGGCCTCCGCCCGAGGTCGTCGCTACGTGCCGCACGCGGCGGCACTCGGGGACGGCCAAGCGGACGGTGAGCACCGGGAGGTTCGGGGCGCCCTGGATGCCGAGCTGGTCTGCGCCGTCGAGCCGGACGACCGCGTACGGGATGCCGTCGGCCGCGAAGTCCCGGAGGACCGGCTCTTCCGAGACGCACCGCACGACCACGGCACTCAGGTCGGAAGAGACGAGCTCGACGTTCGCCGCGCTCGATGGCCAGGCTGCTCCAGCGAAGATGAGTGCGGCGATCGCGAGGTACCTCATGCGTTCCCCCCGTTCTCTCTCCCCGTCACGCCGGTGAACGCCGCACTGACGTCGTTCCGGGTCATCACGCCGACGACGTGCAGTGCGTCGTCGACGACGGGGACGAAGACGAGCTTCCTGTTGACCATGAGGGCCGCGACCTTCATGACGGATGTCTCGGGACCGACAGTGACGGGATCGGTCATCATGATGTCCTCGCCGAGGAAGAGCGACGGTTCGATCTCGGCCATCGTCTGCGCCTCGAGCGCACCCAGATCGTCCAGAAAGGCGAGATCGTCGAACATCGATAGGTAGTGCGGAATGAAGATGTTCATGATCTCCTCGTGCGTCACGACGCCGACGAGAACCCCGTCCTCCACGACGGGCACGCCGGTGATCCTGTGGCGGGCGAGGAGCTCGGCGATCTCGGCGACGTTCGCCGTGCGTCCCACGGTCACGACATCGCCGGTCATGTGGTCGCGGACCTTCATCCCGTACCTCTCGCTTCGGAACCCCGGGCACACGCCGCCGGTGGACCTCCCGCGCGCCGGCTACTTGACGGAATCGAGGAGTTCGAAGATCTCCTCGACGCGCTCCGCCTCGAGCAGGCGGCGCCTGTTCTCCTCTTCCTTCATCAGGAAGGACAGCCTCGCCATCAGGTTCAGATAGACCCGGGACGGCTCCTGGGCCTTCGGGGCACCAATGAGAAAGATGAGCCGAACTGGCTCTCCGTCAAGTGCGCCGAAGTCGATCGGTCCCTTCGCCCGGCCGAACGCGAAGACCACCTCGCTGACCGCTTCGCTCTTGGCGTGCGGAAAGGCGACGCCGTGCCCCACGCCGGTGGTCACGAGCTCTTCGCGGGCGAGTACATCAACAAGGAGACGCTTCGGA
Organism: Candidatus Effluviviaceae Genus V sp.; assembly: GCA_014728125.1. Taxonomy (NCBI): domain Bacteria; phylum Candidatus Effluviviacota; family Candidatus Effluviviaceae; species Candidatus Effluviviaceae Genus V sp. The sequence goes on along the minus strand of WJMD01000149.1, from coordinate 6,847 downwards.
TCTCTGACGTGCCGCGACTTCGAGATCAACCCGGACAGCTTCTCCAGCACTTCCGCCTTGCTGCCGGGTTCGACCTCGAGATCGACGAACCGTCTGTCGGTGAACGCTGAGAGTCTCATCTCGTGCTCCGGTCCCCTGTCAGGATCTCGTGTTGACCGTCGCCACAACGACGGCGGCGCCGGCCAGTACGGCCTGCCACCAGGCGTGGCGGACCGGGAGCTCTCGTCCGTGCGGCAACCACCGGGCGAGCTTCTCCGAGTGCCCCGGAAAGACCTTCCTGTGACCGGGCAGGATGCCCAGCCGCCACAGCAGGTTCTCGACGTCCGGCAGAATCGCGCCGGCCGCGCCCCAGAATACGGGCGCTCTCCAGAGACCGGCAACCAGCATAGCTCCGAACGCGGCCGCCACGATGACGACCTCGAGCCACAGCTTCTGGAACTCGTAATGCGGGATCAGGTCGAGCGGGACGTGAATCGCGGCCCCCAGGGCCGCGGCCGAGAGACGGCCCTCTACGAAGGACCCGGCGGCGGCCCCGACCGCCATGTGCGTGAGAACGGTCACCTGTCAAGACTCCCGGAACCGCCCCATCGCCATGAACTTGTCGAGTCTCCTCCGCACGAGCTCCTCGGGTCCGACGCGGGAGAGCTCCGCCAGATGGCGTTCGACGGCCTCCCCCACCTTTCCGGCCGCCGATTTCCAGTCCCTGTGCGCACCGCCCAGAGGCTCCCGGACGATCTCGTCGATCACATCGAGCTCCGCAAGATCGGGCGCCGTGACCTTCATCGCCTCGGCGGCCGTCTGCGCCTTCGCTGCGTCGCGGAAGAGGATCGAGGCACATCCCTCGGGCGAGATGACCGAGTAGATGGAGTACTCCAGCATCAGCACCCGGTCGCCGACGCCGATGCCCAGCGCTCCTCCGCTGCCGCCCTCGCCGATGACGACAACGACGATCGGCACCGGCAGCCTCGACATCTCGTGGAGGTTCCACGCGATGGCCTCGGCCTGCCCACGCTCCTCGGCGCCGACACCGGGATACGCGCCCGGCGTGTCGACGAACGTGACGATCGGACGGCCGAACCTCGCCGCCAGCTGCATGACCCGGAGGGCCTTCCGGTAGCCCTCCGGATTGGCCATCCCGAAGTTGCGGCGGATGTTCTCCTTCGTGTCGCGGCCCTTCTGGTGGCCCACGACCACGACGCGCCTGTTCCCCATGACGGCCAGCCCCGAGACGATCGCAGGATCGTCGCCGAAACGCCTGTCGCCGTGGAGTTCGATGAAATCGGACGAGAGCTCGTTCAGATAGTCGAGGGTGTAAGGTCTTCTGGGATGCCGGGCGATCTGTGTGACCTGCCAGCGGGAGAGCTTGCCGTATATGTCCTGCCTGAGGTCCTCCGCCTTGGCCTCGAGGCGCTTGAGCTCCCTCACGACGTCGATATTCTCCTCGTCGGCGAAGCTCTTGAGCTCGTCGATCCTCTGTTCCAGTTCCAGGAGCGGCTTCTCGAACTCGAGCCAGCCGACCATCCGGACCTCCCCCGGCCTCGCGCCGCGACGGTGCGGGTGGGTCAGAAGGAATCGTAGAAGACGAACTGAAGCGATCTCGACGAGAGTTCGGGCGAGTCGCTCGGCCCGATGAGGTTCCGGAAGTAGACGTCGAGCTCGAGCTGGTTGTTGAAGACCCAGCGGAGCCCGGCGTTCAGATAGTTCGTCTTCGAATCGTCATCGTCGTGCAGCCGGTCCACGCCGAGGTGGTACTCCGCGACCACCGAGAACTCCTGCGAGAACCTGGCCGTCAGCCCCGCGTAGAAGTCGGGCCTGACCTTCTTCATCTCGAGGGTCCTCGACGCGCCGACCGAGGCCTGCCAGAAGTCTGAGAACGGCAGGGTCTTCGTCGCCACGATGTAGAGCCCCTCCGAGGCCTTCGCGTACCCGCCGTCGTCCAGCTCGGCGCCGTAGCCGCGGGAATCGTACCCGACGGCGATGGCGGGGATCGCCTGGCGCTCGTCGGCCACGCGGAGCTTGATGTCGAGCTCGACCCGGTCGTTCCAGTCCGGCTCGCCCGATCCGATGGCGTTTCCGGCCCCGTACGTCAGACCGACCCCGACGTACGACGTCACACCGACCCGCACTCCGGCGACCACATCACCCCCCGGAGCCACCCGCACGGACAGGCTGTACCCTCCCCGCGGAAGGCCGTGAGCCGTCGGCAGGTCGACGAGGTCGGTGAACGGCGCCTCATACATCTGGCCAGGTGCCGCGGCGGGTCCCAGGACAAGAACGAGGGCCGTAAGTGCCAGTCTGATGAGCATCTTAGCGGCCCCCCGCCGAGAGCGCCCTTCCCCCGATTGTGAGAACAGAATATACCAACGGCCCTCGCAAGTGTCAATCAGAAAGCAGGTTCCGGGACCTTCGCGCCTGCCGTGGACCCGGTGAAGCGGACGTTCGATTCACCGACGTGCTCACCGAGGACTTCGGCCAGGCGCCGCGACGGCTCGACCCTGAGCCCCCCGGTCTCAACTGTGACGACCTGACCCGCCGCCGTCTTCACCGAGAGCTCCACCGGGATCCTGCCGGGATGCCGCTCCAGCAGGTCTCTCAGGTCGAGAAGGGACTCCTCCTCGAGCCCCGGCGTCGACAGCGAGATGACGACGCGCTCGACGAACTGCTGGTACGCCCTGGAGAGCGGCACGATGTTCTCCACGATGATCTTGGGCTCCTCCTCCTCGCGCGTCGAGATGCGGCCGTCGACGATGATGGTCGCGTCCCGCACGAGCTCGTGCTGCTTCTTCGCGTAGCAGCCCGCGAAGACGAGGAGCTCGACGCGGCCTGTGAAGTCCTCGACGGTCACGAACGCCATGCGCTCGCCCTTCCGGTCGGTCGTCGTCTTGATGACCTCGACGATGCCGCCGATTCGGACCGGCTCTCCGTCCTCGAGTTCGCCGAGATCGGCGATCGTGGCGGTCGCGAAGCTCGTGAGCTCCCGCTCGTACCTGGTGAGCGGATGTCCGGAGACGTAGAGGCCGAGGACGGACTTCTCACGCCCGAGCGTCTCGATGTCGCTCCACGGATCGACCTCGGGCAGCTTCCTCGGTCTCGCGGCCTGTTCCTCCCCGGCCAGCGAATCCAGGAGCGACATCTGACCCGAGTCGCGTTCCCGCTGGGCGCGCTGCCCGATGTCGTGCGCAGCTCCGGCCGCGGTGAAGAGCTGTGCCCGGTGACCGTGGAGCTGGTCCAGGGCGCCGGCCGCGGCCAGGCTCTCGAGCACGCGCTTGTTGATCAACCTGAGATCGATGCGCGAGGTCAGGTCGAAGAGATCGGTGAACGGCCCGTCGTCCTCCCTCGCCCGCACGAGCGACTCGACGGCCGAGCGTCCGACGTTCTTGACGGCGGCGAGTCCGTACTCGATGTCCCCGGAGGGAGTGGCTCTGAAGCCGGCGCGGCCGCGGTTCACGTTGGGAGGAAGCACACGGATCCCCATCCTCCGGCACTCGTTGATCAGCGCTACGATGCGGTCGGAATTGTGCATCTCGCTCGTGAGCGTGGCGGCCATGAACTCGGCCGGGTAGTGCGTCTTGAGATAGCCCGTCCGGACGGCGAGGACCGCGTACGAGGCGCTGTGCGCCTTGTTGAAGCCGTACCCGGCGAAATGCCCCATCTGTTCGAAGATGGCCTCGGCCTTCTTCTTCGGGACATCCCGCTCGACGGCCCCGCGGATGAAGTCCTCGCGCTGCACGACCATCTGGTCCTCGAGCTTCTTCCGCATGGCGTTCAGGAGCACGTCCGCCTGGCTCATTGAGAACCCGGCGACCGAGCTCGCCAGCTGCATGACCTGCTCCTGGTAGGCGATGACGCCGTGCGTCTCCTTGAGGACCGGCTCGACGGTCGGGTGGATGTAGGTCACCTTCTGCCGCCCGTGCTTTCGCTTGACGAAATCGTCGACCATTCCGGAGCGGAGCGGGCCGGGCCGGAAGAGGGCGTTGACGGCGATGACGTCCTCGATGCGCTCCGGTCTCATCTTGCGGACGAGGTCCCGCATCCCGGACGACTCCAGCTGGAAGACACCGACCGTGTGCCCCGTCGAGAGCATGTCGTAGGTCTCGGCGTCGTCGAGCGGTATGTCGCCCGGCTCGAGCTCGACGTCGTGGTTCTCGCGGATCATCTCGAGCGCGTCGTGGATTACGGTCAGTGTACGGAGTCCGAGGAAGTCGAACTTGAGGAGCCCGATCTTCGCCAGCGACTTCATCGCGTACTGGGTCGTGATCTCGTCACGGCTCGACCGGAAGAGGGGCGACCATTCCTCGATCCGGCCCGGGGCGATGATGACGCCGGCGGCGTGCGTCGAGGCGTGGCGCGCCAGTCCCTCGAGGTCCCGCGCGTAATCGATGAGGCGCCTGTACCGCTCGTCCGCGTCGACGAGGGCCTTGAGCTCCGGCTCCTTTTCGAGCGCCTCGTCGAGCGTGATGCTGAGCTCTCGCGGGATCAGCTTCGCGACGCGGTCGACCTCGGAGTACGGGAACTTGAGCACGCGGCCCACGTCGCGCACCGCGGCGCGCGCCTGCATCGTCCCGAACGTGATGACCTGCGCGACCGACTCGCGACCGTACTTCTCTGTGACATACTCGATGATCTCGTCGCGGCGCTCGTAGCAGAAGTCGATGTCGAAGTCGGGCATGCTGCGCCGGGCGGGGTTCAGGAACCGCTCGAAGACGAGGCCGTAGTGAAGGGGGTCGAGCTGCGTGATCCCGAGGGCGTAGCTCACAATGCTCGCGGCCGCCGACCCCCGGCCGGGTCCGACCGGAATGCCGCGACGTCTGGCCTCGTTGATGAAGTCGTGCACGATGAGGAAGTAGCCCGAGAACCCCATCTCGTCGATGAGCCCGAGCTCCTTCTGAAACCGCTCCTCGATCTCGGACGTCAGCTCGTCGTAGCGCCTCTCAAGGCCCTCCCGCGCGAGAGCCTCCAGATGCTCTCCGGCCGATGAGCGTCCCTCGGGAAGCGGGAATCGCGGCATGTGCACCGTGCCGAACTCGAGCGACAGATTGCACTTCTCAGCGATCTCGACCGTGTTCGCGCAGGCCTCCGGATACTCGGCGAAGAGCGCCTTCATCTCGTCCGGCGACTTCATGTAGAACTCGTCGTTCGGCATCCGCATGCGTGACCCGTCGTCGATCTCCTTGCCCGTCTGGATGCAGAGCAGGACATCGTGAGAGGCGGCGGCATCTCTCGTGATGTAGTGGCAGTCGTTGGCCGCGACGAGCGGCACACCGAGCTCCCGACCCAGCCGCGCGTACCCCTCCCTGACGAGCTGCTCCTCCGGCAGCCCGTGGTTGTGGATCTCGAGGTAGAAGCCCCCCTCCCCGAAGATCCCTGCGAGGTCGACGATCGCGGCGCGGGCGGCCTCCTCGTTCCCCGCGAGAAGCGCCTGGGCGGGGCGGCCCTTCAGACAGGCCGTCGTGGCGATGAGCCCCTCAGCGGACTGCTCGAGGAGCTCCCGATCGATGCGGGGCTTGTAGTAGAAGCCGTCGATGAACCCCGCGGTCGAGAGACGCATGAGGTTCCTGTAGCCGACCGCGTTCCTGGCAAGCAGAACGAGATGATGGTATCCATCGCTCCGGCGCCCTTCGCGCTCCTGAGACAGAGGAACCGGATCGACGTAGGCCTCCATGCCGATGATCGGCTTGACGCCCGCCTCCATCGCGGTGGCGTAGAACTCTATCGCGCCGAACATCGTTCCGTGATCGGTGATCGCCAGCGCGGGCATACGGAACTCGCGGGCGGCGGCCACCATGCGGTCGATGCGGCAGGCACCGTCGAGCAGGCTGTATTCAGAGTGGCAGTGCAGATGAACGAAATCGGCGTGCTTCATTCCGGGCCTGCGGTCCGGTCAGCGGGATGACCGTTCCTGGTGCCGCAGCATCCAGTCGAGGTACTCCACCCCCGTCTCCCTGCCGGCCTCCGCCTCCTCCCTGCGCAGTTTCTGCAGTGTCTCGCTCAGTTCCCTGTCCCAGGCCTCGACGGGGACGCCGACGAGGACATACGTCTGGCAGGCGGTCTCGAGGCCCTCGATACAGGGCTCGACATGAGTACCCTCCATCACGGCGGCCTCCTCGACTCTCGAAGCGTACATCTCACGTCCGGCATCGGTGAGCTGGAAGCGCTCGATCGGCGTCAGCGTCACGCCCGACCCGGCGTTCGCCTTCGCGATGAGCGAGGCGAACCGCTGCCGCGCGGAGCGGGAGACCTGTGACAGGGCGTCGAGACGGGCCTGCCGTATCGCCTCCTCCCTGGACGAGGCCATGGAGACGGCGCCGACGAACCACGACCGTCCCTCGCTCTCCACGGGGACGATCCTCACCCACCTGGGAAGCTCGCTCCGGTCCTCGACCGGCTCCTCGACAGCGGGCGGACCGCCGCAGCCCGCGAGGACCGCAGCCGACAGAAGAACCGCAAGAGCGAGCGGCATGAACCGCGGCGTCGCGAGGTCCATTCTCTCCTCCTTCTGAGGCACGTGGGGTCCGCATCGGACCTGTCGTGGGAGCACCCGCGCTTCCCTGGTCGGAGGCGGGTGCAGAAGAAGAGTACCAGCACCCGGACGAGGGCGTCAAGCGCGGCACGGTCGCTCCTGAGCTGAAGCGGCCCCGGCATGCGGCGCAAACCGGCAATGGGGGGATCCGGGCCAAAAAAAAGCGAACCCCCCGCACCGTCAGGAGCGGGGGGTCCGTACGTCTCGGCAGCGTCCTACTCTCCCACAAGGTCACCCAAGCAGTACCATCGGCGCTGGAGGGCTTAACTACTGTGTTCGAAATGGGAACAGGTGTTTCCCCTCCGCCATCACCACCGAAACAAGCTG
>WJMD01000148.1 GCA_014728125.1 Candidatus Effluviviaceae Genus V sp. | reverse complement strand
CTTCGTCTCGTGTCCGACCTTCTGCTTGCGGTACATCAAGACTACCCCCCGGATCTAAAGAACCAAGGCCGGTTTCGTCTCCTTCGGGCCTGACGGGCTCCCGTCGAGCTCGAGCTCGTAGCTCTCGCCGATCAGGAGGTCCCCGTCCTCGTCATAGACGAGCACCTTCAACCGATCATAGTAGCCCACCCCCCCACTGTATGGGATGAACGCGCTGACCGTCTGGTCGTCCCGGTACAGCAGACGCGTTCCGTCCCGGTAATCTTCCGGCTCGCCGTTCACCAGCTCGGCGTCCCAGGGATAGGCACCGGGACGTCCGCCGGACGTTGACGATGCGACCGCGAAGGCGTAGCCCCGCGCCCGCTCGTAGGTGACGTTCGGGTTCACGAACTCGAACACGACCCTCAGGCCCCGCTCGGGGCTCTCCTTCCACTCGTAGACGACGGTCTGCAGAACGATCTCGGGCTTGACCTCCTCGACCTCGTCCGCCTCGTCGCGCACGGCGAGCCCCCGAGACCTCGCGGCCTCGCTCGGGACGCTGCCGTCGGTCGAGCCCGTGCCGCGCTCACCCGCATCCGCCTCGGCCTGGGCCTGTTCCCGGCCGGCCTCGCTCCCGGAGCATCCGGCGCCCAGTGCGACCACGGCCGCGAGCGCCGCGGCGAGCGCCGCGCGGCAGGCGGCGCGTGCGTTGTCCGATCTGCTCATTGCTCACTCCCGAACAGCACGTCAGTTGACCGTGTGTGTCTCACCGTCGATCGTATACTCGACGACGCGGACGTTGAGTCGGTTGAAGAACGGCGCGATGGCGACAGCCAGATCTCCAACCCGGCCGTTCTCGGCGGCAGAGTCGGCGAACTTGATGTGGGTCGCATCGACGCTTCCCCGGCCGACCGTCGCATCGAGCGCGTACCAACCGTCGCCGGTCCAGACCTCTACCCACATGTGGTAGGCGAACCGTCCGTCGGCGTGGACGATGCCGGAGACCAGCCTGGCCGGTATGCCGACCGAACGTGCCATCGCCGCCGTCAACACGGCGTGTTCGCTGCAGTCGCCTTCCTGACGCTCGATAACCTCTCGGGCGGAGGCCAGGGCGGTACCGAATCCCTTGTTGTCGATGATCCGGAAAACCCAGGCCTCGATGCCGACGGCTCCGAGCCACGCGTCCTGCCCTGTCTCCCAGACAGACTTCGACGCCGCCCCGAGGATTCTCAGGTACCACGTCTGCATGAGCGAGTTGCCTTCGAGGTACTTCTCGAACTCCGCGCCGCGAACCGGGAACGTCACGGTCCTGGTCGAGTCGGGAACCACTCGTCTCACTCTCAGGAGAATGCCGCGGTCGGTCGTGCCCTCGATCGTCTGCCGAGCATCCTCCGGTATGCGTCCCGCCATCTCAGCCCCATCCTCGAGCCACAGCTCATAGAGGGCCTCGTCGACGGCGTAGGGCTCCAGGATATCGGCATTCGTCTTGATCATGGTCGAGGCGACCAGATCGGTCGCCTCTCTGGAAGCCTGAGCCGACTCCCGGGTCGTCCTGGCGGCGGCCACCGAGAGTTCCGGCGCCTCCATCTTCCAGAGCCGTCCCGCGTCATCTCTCCACTCGACGAACTCGACGCCGGGATACGACGGCGTCACGAGACGTATCTTATGCAGGGACCGTGCCTCACCGAGCAATGTAACGGTCTCGGATCCAAGAACCTCGACGTCATACTCCACGACGGCCTCGAGCTCGGGGTCGAACGTGGCGAACGAGTAGGTCGTCCCCTCCGTTCCGGCGTGTTCCGCGTGCAGCTGCCTGATGGCGAACGGCCAGAGAAGGTCCTCGTCGAACGGAAGGCTGGTATGGGTCGCGTCCTCACCCGTCGCCTTCCTCAGCTTGATGACGCCGTCGTCCACCGTGGCGTCGAGCGTCGTCTCCTCGACCGCGAGCCTCGCCGTCGACCGGTAGCTCAGGGGCTCGCCGGTCGGCGTCTCGGCCCAGCGCTCCCTGCCGTCGATCAGAACGGGCCTCCCCATGCGCTCAACGACGATCCGCGACTCGACCCCGGTGACGATGCTCGTCGGCCGGGTCTCCGTCACCTCGTGAACGTACCCGACCGGCGACCCGGCGAGCACGGTCTCGAACCAGATGTCGCTCAGTACCTCCGCGCTCGCGAAGGGCGCAACGACCAGGAGTGCGATCAGCGAGAGGACAAAGGGAGAACGCCGGATCACACGCTACCTCCTTGATGTGGGCTGCAGGCACGCCGTCCGTCAGTCGCAGGTGGCGCCGATCTCTATGCGGGCCTCCTCGAGGGCCCGCTCTCTGCCGCGGAGATGGTAGAGCTCCATCTCGAGACTCCGGAGCTGTGAGCGGAGATTCGGATCCTCCTTCATGTTCATCTCGGCCTTCGTGCCCTTGATGAGTTCCTCGACATTCGCTATGTCGTTTCGGATCTCGGCGAGCTCGTCGCAGAGGATCTTAGGGTCGCTCGGAACCTCCTCGTTCGCTCCCCCGGCCGTCGCGGCGCATCCGGCGACAAGCGGCAGGCAAAGAGCGACAAGCACGACGAGCCGCAGTGCTGAGGCGGCTGCTCTCATCTGGTACCTCCATTCGAGCGGACGAGATCCGCGGGGCGGGCCGCGTCGCGTGGTCCACAACGCGTCAGGCGATGGTCGGCATGGTTCGTGCAATCTCATTGTAGGTCCGGCCGAAAGGGGTGTCAAGCCGGGCGGGACGGGACGGAGACCGCCCGGAAGACGGTCGGGCATCCGCACAGGGAGGCGGAGCGACCGGGCGGACCATCCGATGAACCGCCGCTTTCTTGACATGTCGGGAAGCCCCTGACAGAATAGAGGTGTGCAGGCTGTTCTCCGTCGGCTTCCAGGCGAGAAGAAAGGGAACGAGCGGGTCCCATGCAGCGCTGGTATGAGTTCGAGACCGACATAGCGCGGATCGCCGCGCGACTGACCAGCGACGAGGTGCTCAAGGAGGACCTCACCCAGGAGATGCGCATCCACATCTGGCATGCGCCCGAGGGCAAGACGCGCTCGTGGTATCTCTCGGGAGCCCGTTGGCGGGCCGTCGACTTCATGCGACGGACGGCCATCGACTGTCCCGAGGGCGATCTCGACCGGCAGGTCATCCACTACGGGATCCTCGGCGACGTGGACCCCCAGGTCCTGCGCATCATACCCGCCGACTGGCACGAGCTGCTCCTGACCGAGCCGCTCGAGACCGTCCCCGAGGCGGTGACGCTCTCCATCGAGGTCCACGAGGCGATGGAGAGCCTCACGGAGCGGCAGCGACAGATCGCCTACGCACTGGCACAGGGGTTCACGCGAATCGAAGTCGCGGAGGCTCTCGGCATCTCGAGGAGGACGGTGGCGAACGAGCTCGTGAAGATCAGGGCGGCTCTGAGCGACGCCCGCGAGACCGTGTACCCAGGAAGAGCCTAGTGCAAGGGGACTTTCCGCGCCGGTCATCCCTCTGACGGGTCCCTCAGCGACACGACGGCAGAAAAGGCAAGAAAGTACTGCACACTTCGCGGTGTTTCCGGCGTTGTAGAGTATGAAGGGGCCAAAAGGCCCCTGTTTCTTTGAAGGGGCCCTTGTGGGCCCCTTTCGTGCTCTCGGGGCCTTCCGTTGGGCCTCACAGGCGCAGGGGGAACCTCCGGAGAGCCTTCCTGTGCAGTCTCCCGGGGCCCGGCGGGGAAAAACAAAAAAAACCGCTGCACACTTCGCAGCGGTTCCGGCGTTGTAGATTATGCAGGGGCGAAAGCCCCTGTTTCTGTTGCCCGGCGGGGGCCATGAGGCCCCCGTTTCGCGTGGTCCCCGGTTCGGACGAGAGGCTCTAGTCGGTCGAGCCTCCTCCGGACCAGACCGCCGCGAGCTCAGCCCGCTCCTCTTCCGGCACATCCGACGACGCGCTCGGCCCCCCCGGCTCCTCTTCCCTGACGAAGTAGGACACGACGGCATTCAGAGCACGCTCCAAGGACACGCGGTCGGACACGACGATCGGGTTGTTCCGGCCGTCCCCGACCGTGACGGTGAAGCTCTCAGGCGACCACGCGACGCGGGCCAGCCTTCGACCCGACAGCGCGAACTCGGCCGCCTCGTCACCGACCTCCGCCTCGATGCGCCCGTCCAGTCCGTCGACGCCCGAACGAAACAGCTCGAAGAGCGCCCTGACGCCCTCGGAACGGATGCCGGCCGCATCGGTATCCCCGCTGACGTCCGGCTCATCGTGAGGCTCGCTCCGTCCGCTCCGGGGCCCGGGTTCTGCGACCGCCGGCGTCACGTCCTCCAGAGCAACCGTCTCCTCGCCGTCGACCCGGAACGCCTCGGCGCGGAGCAACCTGACATCCCCGTCCCCGAGCGCAGCGAGAACCCCGATCACACCCGCCGGAACGCTCCCTGTGACGAACACGACGACGGGCTCATCGGGACGCGAGACACCGTCCCGGCCATACGCCTTCATGAAGAGCCGCCCGTTCGATTCGAGCCACGCGCGGTGCTCGAAGAGCCGTGCCGGGATCTGGCGCTCCTCCCCTGCGACCACGTCGACGAGAACCGGCCTGCCCTCCGGACCGGCCAGCACGAGGTCGATACCGGAAGGACCACGCGCATCGTCGTCCACCAGACGTGTTCCCTCCCCGAAAGCGTCAGGCTGCCCGGCCACCATGCGGCAGAGCGACCTGCGTCCCGGAAGGTCTGTCCGTTCGATGCTGTAGCTCATGGCTGAACCTCCTGCGTGCCGATGCGGCCTTCCGCACCGGTCGCACTCTCGCCCTCCCGGCTCGCAGCCAGCACGTTCGCCGCGACCTCCCGGAGCGACAGCGCCGCGACCGAGTCAGGCTCCGAGCGGACCACCGGTCCCCGCTCGCGCTGCCTGCTGCCGAGCCGGGGCTCGCGGCGCACGGCCCCGGCGAAGCGTATCTCCATATCCAACAGACGTCGACCGGCCTCCCGCATCTTCGCGGAAAACCGCTGCCCCTCCTCCGGGGCTTCGATGCCGTTGACAACGAGCTCAAGGTCAAACATGCCGGCCGACCGGAGCGCCGAGGCGGCCGCGTAGGCGCCGACGAAACCGTCGAAGCTCGGCTCGGCGACGAGGACCGGAGCGGCGACGAGCTGTGCGATCGGTCGCAGGATCTCCAGGCGGTCCGGCGCCACGTCGACGACCGCCAGGTCGATCGCGCGCCTGCCGGCGTCGGCCACGTCGACGTAGAGCGCCTCACCGGAAAGGGAGCCGTCGTCCGGCCCCGCGTGTCCGGATACCCAGTCGCCGACGAGCAGGCCCCCCTCCACAATGGTGGTGGGCGCCGGCTCTGCGCCGGTCAGATGACCGAGGTAATGTGCCGACGAGAGTCCGAGATAGAAACGGGCGTTTGGAAGCCGCCCGTCGGCGTCGAAGAGAGCGACGCGTCCCCAGGGAAGCAGTGCGTGGGCCAGGTTGACGGCGATCGTGGACGCGCCGGGGCGCCCGCCTCCCGTGACGGGCACGACCACCGTGCGGTTCCAGTGACCCTGATCGGCCCTCGACGTCGACGGGACCGGCACGGAACCCGTCGCGGACGCCTCCCCCGCCGCATCGCCGGCCTGTCCGGCCGGACCGGCGGCGCAGACCGTCGCGTCTGCGCGCGACCGCTCGTCGCCCTGCTCGGACGCGTCACTCCTGGAGAAGAAGAGGTGTGATACGTCTGCCAGCGTCTTCGGCGTTCTGTCGTCCTGCTGCCCGCTCATGTTGCCTTTTCCGAAGACCGGGTGCGTGTGCCGTCTCTCGGCCGCCGCAGGCGCGGCGGTCGCCTCACTTCCTCTGGTAGACCTCTACGATGCAGTCCTCGTTCGGCCTGATCCTGTTCTCGTTGGCCGGATCGGGCCGCCACGCGCCGTCGATGATGAACTTGTACAGGTGGCGCCCCGGCGACAGATCGAGCGTCGTGTGCCAGACGCCGTTCGACTGCCGGCTCAGCGGGACCGCGCGTGACCGGTCCCACTCATTGAAGCTGCCGACCAGCTCGACCTCGTTCGCCTCCGGGGCCACGAGGGAGAAGAGAACGCCCCCCTCGACGAAGTGCGGACCCGGCTGCGTCAGGATCCAGTCGTCCATCCCCTGCTCGAGGGGCGCGCCGTTGGAGCTCTCCTGAACCTCCTCCGGCGGCGATTCGAGCGACTCCTCCTCGGCCATGACCTCGCGGGCGAGCGTCTTGTAGTCCCGCGAGCCGCCACAGCTCTTCGAGTAGTGCGAGATGGCGACACCCCAGTTCGCCGCCTCGCGGAACCTGACGGTGCTGCGGATGACCGTGTCGTAGAGCTCGCGGCCGAACCTGACTCTCGCCTCCTCGAGGAACTCCTTCGAGAACCGGGTTCGGCGGTCGAACATCGTGATCAGCACGCGGACGCGCTTCGTCATCGAGAGCTGTTCCCTGACGAGGTCGATCGTCTCGACGACCTTCAGCGCGCCGTGCAGCGAGAAGAACGAGGGCTCCATGACGACGAGCGCCTCGTCACAGGCCACGACGGCGTTGAAGGTCAGAAGCCCGACGCTCGGAGGACAGTCGACGAAGACGTAGTCGTAGTCCCCCCTGCAAGCCTCGAGCTTCCATCGCAGCCTGTTCTCGCGATCGGGCTGCCCCGAGAGCTGCTGCTCGACTGCAGACAGCACGACGTTCGAAGGGACGACGTCGAGGTTCTCGGAGACGTGGTAGACGGTATCTGCAATCTGTGTTCCGGGATCCATGAAGACGTCGTAGGTACCGCGCTCGATGGCGTCCGTGTCGACGCCCAGACCGATCGAGGCGTGGGACTGTGGGTCGCAGTCGATCAGGAGGACGCGGCGCTCGGAGTCCGCAAGGTAGGTGGCCAGACTGATGGCGGTCGTGGTCTTCCCGCATCCACCCTTCTGGTTGACGATGGCGATCGAACGCATCGCAGTCTCCTCCACTCAAGAGAGAGCGACCGGCGCCGTTCTCACGGCGCCCGCCAGACAACACCAGGGGACGCCCCGGGCCGACGCTATGGCCGGGACACCGCACGCTGCGCGGGCTGTCAGGGATTGTGGACCCAAAGACGCTATCCAATCGGACGGGCCGTGTCAAGTTCTTCCCCGATCGTGCGGTGCCTTTCGCGCGGGACGAGACCGACTCTCCCTCAAGAATGCTCTTGACGCGCCGCCGAGGCCGGTGGTTCAGTTCTCATCGAAGCTGCCGCGCGGCGGTGCGGGGCGTGCGATAGGACGGAGGAGCGGGCGCGCGGAAGCAGGGGTAGGCAGACTCTCACCCCTTCGAGGGAGGAAGAGCATGAGACGAAGCATGCGGCTCCTCGCCGCCGTCGTCGGGCTGGCCGCCGGACTCCTGGCGTTCGGCACCGCGTCGGCACAGATCGAGGACCAGATCTCGGCGTACACTGGCGACAACGCGGAGGGCTACCTGCAGCCGCTGGCGGACGCGATCGGCGCAGACCTCAACGGCGGCCTCTGGTCGTCGGCCTACATACCGCCGGACGGATTCCACCTGAGCCTCGACACGCGCATCGTCGCGGTCCTCTTCTCCGACGACGACGAGACCTTCGACGCGACCACCGAGGAGGGCTTCTCTCCGGAGCAGACGATCGCAGCGCCGACCGTGGTCGGCTCAGGCGACGCGGTCGTCGTACAGGGGGACGGCGGGACGAGCTTCGCCTTTCCCGGCGGGTTCTCCCTGAACTCGTTCACGCTGGCCGTGCCGCAGGTCCGCATCGGGTCGGTCAGGGGCACCGAGGCGCTCATCAGGTACATCGCCCTCGACACGGGCGACGTCGAACTCGGCAACGTCAGCCTCTACGGTTTCGGACTCCGTCACAGCATCTCACAGTACATCGACGAACCCGTCCCGGCCGACATCGCGGCGGGCTTCTTCTGGCAGAAGTTCACCCTGGGCGATGAGCTCATCGACGCCACCGCCTTCACGGTCGGCGTGCAGGCCAGCAAGCAGCTGCCGGCCGGCGTCGTCCTGTTCGAG
>WJMD01000147.1 GCA_014728125.1 Candidatus Effluviviaceae Genus V sp. | reverse complement strand
GGCACCTCAGCCTGCACCGGCAGCACACGGTGACGTCCCGGAAGCGCGACCTCGCCGCCCGTACGCACCACCACGTCGGCGACGCGCATCCCGTCGGGAATGACGAACGTCAGTACCCGCGCCGGCACAGCCGGCGCCCCCGCTGGGGCGATCACGCGGCAGCCGTCGATCAGCGGGCGTTCGTAGCTCCCCTCGACTCTGAGCTCGACTGCCGACTCACTGTAGACGAGCTCGATGGAGGGAGCCGCCGCCGTCGCTGAGACGGCCGAGACAGCCAGAAGACACAGGACCAGAATCGACCTGAACCGCGTCGTTGCCATCGTTGAAGTCCTCCCTGAGATGTCGGTGCGCCCGCGCGTCCGGGCAACGAAAAAGGGGACCGGGCGGCCTGTACGCCTCGATCCCCCGCTGCTTCCCACGGCGACCGGTGCGCTTCGGACAGGACGACTCCCGGAGTCCGGGACAGCCGCCCCGCTCCCTCAGTGACCGCTTACGATTGTGTCATGCCGGTTGCGTCGTAGCAGTGTGGGGTCGCGTGACTCCTCGGCCGCCTGATGCTCTCGTGTGGGATGCTCTCGCTTCTGAGATTCGCCCGTATTGTAGCATAAGGTGCTTCGAACGTCAAGATGGAAGGGCGCGGAGCCGGAGGATGCCGGCCCGCGCGCCATCCTGCGTCGAGCTACTTCAGAAGCACCATTCGCCGCGAATCGGTCCATTCGTCGACCGACAGCCGGTAGAAGTAGACGCCCGAGGCGCACTGTCTGCCGGCTGCGTCCCTGCCGTCCCAGCGGGCCGCGTGCTCGCCCGCCGCGTGCGGCCCCTCGGCCAGCACACGGATGACCCTGCCCGCGACATCGTAGACCGCGAGCGAGACGTCGGACCCCTCGCGCGCCACGGTGAACCGGACGGTCGTCACGGGGTTGAAGGGATTCGGAGCGTTCTGCTCGAGACGGTTCCGGACGAACGCACCCGCGCCCGGGACGCCGGTCGTTCCGATGAGTCCGCCCTCGTCGAGGATCCTCGTGACGTACTCGAGCCGCGTCGACGGATGAGCCGCGTCGCCCAGCCCGCCGAGGACCACCGGCACCATGTAGCGCCGGGACCCCGTGGCCGGGTCCTCGTAGACGGCGCCGCGCGGAAGCCCGCCGCCGTCCGACCAGAGCCGGGCGGAACTGGTCGTGCCGTCGGCATCGACCTCCGCCACGAACTGATCTGGCCAGTTCTGGTAGTCGTACGCGAACGCCATGCCCTCCGTCGGCGTACCGGTGTCTCCCGAAAGGGACGACACGTTGCCCGTCGCCTTGCCGTTGCCCATGGTGTAGGTCGCGTGGAATCTCTCCCAGAGCGCGATCTCCTCAGCCGTGCCGTTCGCGTAGTAGGTTCCTCCGAAGTTCGGCTCCTCGATGTAGACGCTTCCGCCGCCGTCGATGAACGCGGTGAGCGCCGAGACCTCGTCCGCGGTCATCTTCACGTTCGCTCCGGGCTCTCCGAAGTTGATGACGCCCCCGAGGTAGATGATGAGGTCGTACGGGGAGAGGTCGGCCGGGAGCGATGTCGAGTACGTGTAGAGCTCGCCGATCGCGTCGAGGGCGTCGATCCAGGGAACCTCCGTTCCGTCGGACGGCCCGTAGTCGTCCCCGTTTCCGTCGAACACAAGGTCTCCGTCGTCGGCGTCCCACAGCAGAATGCGGGCGTTGACTGTGGCCGCGATCGGTCCGGCGCTCTCGTCGATGGGACTCTCGTTGTCGCGGTGATCGACCGCCGTCACGGCGTAGTAGTAGACCTGTCCGTTCTCCGCCTCGGCATCGGACCACGTTCTCGCGGAGGGGTCGATGACGCCGGAGACGAGCGGCGTGAGACCCGCGACGTCGGTGAACGGAGCCGTCTCACGGTAGATCCTGAAGTGCGACAGGTCGCTCGGTCCGACGTAGCCGGTCCAGTCGACCTCGATCGTGCTGCCGAGGTCGAACGGGTCGGCGAGCGTCAGTGTCTCGATCCCGCCGGGCGCCTCCGTGTCCGGCGGCCCCGACGTAATGTTCACCGTCGAGGAGTACGGGAGCATGCCCTGACCCGTGATGACGAGGTCGGCTGTGCCGGTGCTCGCCGGGGCCGGCGTGAGCTCGGCGACGCCGTAAGCGTCGGTCACCGCGAGCTCGTAGACCTCGTCGTTCGAGAGGAGGACCGACGCGCCCGGCACCGGCCTGCCGTTCGACGAGACCGTCACGACGAAGGGATGCGGTCCGAGCGGCAGCTCGTCGGCGTGTCCCGCGACGGCCGTCGCGGGGGGCGCCGTCCAGATGCGCATCTCCGGGTCGCCGAGCAGATTGAGCTCGTACAGCGTGTAGCGCGTGTACTTGTCGCTCTGGGCCTCGCTGACGAACGCGTCCTTGTGGAGCGTGTGCGTCACACCGATGATGTCGTGTCCCTCATTGAAGAGCTGGTAGAAGAACTCCCGGTCGAAGACGTCTCCAGTCCCGTATCCGGGCGAGCCGGGCGAACCCCAGCCGTATCGGGAATTGCCGATGTAGGCGACGCCGCCGCCCTGCGAGTTCACCCAGTGCTCGGCGATGCAGTCGTAGTCGAGCGCGGCCGACCAACATCCCATCGAATAGAAGACGCCCTGGCGGTCGCCGTTCGTCAGATTGTCGAAATCGGAGCGGTAGAGACCCGAGGAGCCGATCGACAGCACGCTGTAGTGGGCGTGGCCGTTGTGATTGATGATGCTGTAGCCGTCGTTCAGCGCGGAGATGGCGGTCCCGCGCGAGAGGTTGCCGCTCGTCTGATAGAGCTTCGTGATGGGATCGTACTCGGGCGGCACCGAGTCGTCGTCGATCATGTTCTTGCAGATGGCGTGGTCGGTCCACGGCTCGCTCCAGAGGACCTCCGCCAGGAAGAGCATGTCGTTCTGATAGTCCGTCGGGAGAGGGTCGCCCCCCGGCGCGCCCTCGTAGGTCAGGATCTTGTCGACGAAACGCGAGGCTTCGGTCGACGTGTTCACCGGGGCCCTTCCCACGAAGATGTCGGCGTACATATCGACGTTGTCGTCGGCCTTCTCGCCCCACTTGTTGTCGCCGTCCTCGTTCCACGTTCCGTCCAGGTCGGCGTAGTAGAGGTCGCAGTGGAGGTCGTCCTCGTCTGGGCCTCCTCCGACGCCGGAGTTCATGGCCCACGCGACGCGCGTCGGCACGACGTTCGTGTCGCCCGCCAGCAGGACATAGATCGTGCCGTCGTTCTGGTAGTAGTCGATGATGCAGTTCCTGATCTTCTCCTGGTTGTCGACACCGGGGTAGGTCGCGTAGATGTCAGACGTCGTGACGACCTCGGCCGGCACGCCCTTCATGGTCTTCCAGTCGGCCAGCTCCTGGAACGTGGAGGCGTACGAGCCGCCGGTGATGATGAGATACGAGACGGGTTGCGACCGAAGGTCGGCGGCGGCCGGGACTTCGGCGTCGGACGGGTTCGTGACGAGCGCCGCAAGGCGATCGGTCAGCACGTTCCTCGACCTCTCGGTGAGCGAACGCGGCGTCCTGCCGGTCGCACGCGACCGGGTCGTCTCGAGCTCGATCTCCATCGCCGTGTGCAGGACAAGCCGTCCCTCGGCCGGAACGTAGCGAACCGGCCGGACGGCCACGGTCGCAACCGTCGAGCCGGACATGAAGCCGACGTCGGCGAGGACGGCGGACCGTGCGGGATAGAGCGTCTCGAGCGAGTAGACGAGGTCGTTCCGTGCGACGCGCGTTGCGGCCTCGGGACGGGAGAGGGGTACCTCGGGCTGACGCGCCCGCACGGAGAAGGTCCCGTCGAGCTCCACCGTGCTAAGAACGTCGGTGCGCACGCCTGTGGCCGTCGTTCCGGGAGGGAGCACGAAGCGCACGTACTCCACAGGAAGCTCGGGCTCACCCTCGACGCCGCTGACGTAGGCGCCGCGGAGGCGAACACCATCGCCGTCTGCCAGTTCTTCGATACGGACGTCGGACTCCGAGAACGTGAGCCGTGCGTTCAGCGTCGCGGCCTGGACGGCCGTCGTCAGAGCGAGCACGGTGACGAGCACAAAGATACCTGGTCGGCCCAGGCGCATCGAGGACCTCCTCGTCCGGGTCGCGCTTCACGACATGGATGTGTTCATTACATTTTACCTCAGTTTCCGCCCGTGGTCAAGAATGCCTCCAACGGACGGGCAACACGATACTCTCACAGCTGGGGTGCGGCAATGCTCCGCACTTCTTTGGATGCACCCCGCGACCCGCTGTTGCTTCGCCCGGGGCCTTGACACGCGGCATATGGAAGGGCTATGAAGGTGCGTTCGGCACTTCATTGGTTTCGGGGCGCCCTACGGCACGTCGGATACACGGTGATGAACCGGGAGGCAGTCATGCGTCCGTCGCGGGAAAGTCTGTTCGCGTTGCTCGTGGTCCTGTTGGTCTCGGTCATCCTCACGGCCGTCGCTCCGGCGCACGCGGAGGAGGACGGTCCGGAGGGACTGAGGAAGATGATCGCCGTCGTCGAGTTCGAGGACAAGAGCGACCGCTCGCGGTGGCGCTGGTCGGGACCGAACCCCGGCACCGGGATGTCCGACATGCTCGTGACGGCCCTCGTGCAGTCGGAGGAGTTCATGGTCATCGAGCGGGAGCAGCTCAACCACGTGCTCGCCGAGCAGGACCTGGGTCAGTCCGGACGCGTGACCGAGCAGACGGCGCCCGCGATCGGCAAGCTGCTGGGTGTCGCTGCGATCGTCTACGGGACCGTGTCCGAGTTCGGCTACCTCGAGTCGGACACCGGCGGGAGCGTCACGGGGTCGTTCGGTCTCGGCGTCTCGAAGACGACGGCCCGGGTTGCTGCCGACGTGCGGATGATCGACACGACGACCGGCGAGATCATCCTGGCCGAGACGGCGGACTCCGAGAAGTCCCAGCGCGGTCTCAAGGTGGCGACGCAGGACTTCTCGTTCGATCACAGCGGGAAGTTCGACGAGACGCTCGTGGGGAAGGCGACCCGCGAGGCGATCGACGACATCGTCGAGAGCATCACCGAGACGATGGAGGATGTGCCCTGGACGGGACGCGTCGTCAAGGCCGACACGCCGACCAAGATCTACCTCAACGCGGGCTCGAACACCGGCATCGAGACCGGCATGGTCTTCAATGTGTACCGCATGGGGGAGGAGCTCATCGACCCGGCGACCGGGATCTCGCTCGGCGCAGAGGAGGAGCTCATCGGTTCGATGCGGGTCACCGACGTGAAGGAGAAGTACTCGATCTGCACCGCCGTCGACGGCAGCGGCTTCGCCGCGGGCGACATGGTGCGCTACGAGCCGTAGCATCATCACGGCGCACTTCCCGAAGCGGAGATCGGAGCACCTGTGTACAGCGAGACCATCGTCATGCTGCTCGCCGGCGGACGAGGCCAGCGGCTGCACCCGCTCACCCGTGACCGGGCGAAGCCGGCCGTCCCGTTCGGCGGGATCTACCGGATCATCGACTTCAGCCTGTCGAACGCCATCAACTCGGGCTTCCGGCGGGTCTTCGTTCTCACGCAGTACAAGTCGATCTCGCTGGCCCGGCATCTTCGACAGGGGTGGGGGTTCCTGAGCTATCCTCTCGGCGAGTTCATCGAGAACGTGCCTGCTCAGCAGAGGCTGGGTGAGAGCTGGTACCGGGGCACGGCCGACGCCATCTGGCAGAACGTCTATCTGCTCGAGCAGCTCAAGCCCCGCTACGTGCTTATCCTCTCGGGCGATCACGTCTACACGATGGACTACAGCGGGATCGTCGCCTATCACCGCGCGTCCGGGGCCGACGTGACGCTCTGCGTACAGGAACGGCCCATACAGGAAGGTCCCTCGCTCGGGGTGATCGAGGTCACGGACGACTGGCGCGTCGCCGGTTTCCAGGAGAAGCCGGAGAAGCCGAAGCCGATGCCGGCGAAGTCCGACCGGATTCTCGCCTCGATGGGGATCTATGTCTACTCGACCGAGGTGATGATCGAGCGCCTCCGCGAAGCTGCCGGGAACGAGCGCTTCGACTTCGGCCACGATGTCATTCCCATGATGATCGACCGCGGCGACGACGTCAGGGCGTACGCGTTCGGCGACGGTTCTCAGAACTACTGGCGGGACGTCGGCACGATCGACGCCTACTGGTCGGCGAACATGGATCTCCTTCTGCCCACGCCCGAGGTCAACCTCTACTCGGAGGAGTGGTCGCTCAACACCTATCAGGGACGCTACCCGCCGGCGAAGTTCCTCTATGCCGAACCGAGCGAGGGCGGTAGAATGGGCGTCGCGGTCGACTCGATCGTATCAACCGGCTGCATCATTTCCGGCGGCCGGATCCAACGATGTGTTCTCTCCCCGTGTGTCCGCACGAACAGCTACAGCTATGCGTTCGAGTCGATCCTCATGGAGGGCGTCGATGTCGGCCGCTACGCGAAGCTCAGGCGTGTCATCGTGGACAAGGGCGTGAGGATCCCCCCCAAGACGCAGATCGGGTACGATCCCGAGGAGGACGCCGAACGGTTCACGGTGACGGAGAACGGCGTCGTCGTGATCCCGAAGGGGTACCGGTTCGAGGAGTAGCTTCCTCCGGCGTCCCCTTGCAGGCCCTCTGTCGCTGTGCCCGGCCTCTCAACGGACCGTCAATGACTGCGCGTGCTCCCTACAGAACACAGGAGCGGAGAGAGCGCGAGCGTGTCTACCGTCGCCGGATGGCGGTCGCCGTCGTCGCGTCGCTCGCTCTCCACGCCTGCGCGTTCATCGTGATCGAGCGAACGGCCCCCTCGCTTCCGATCGTGCGGCAGGTCGGATATCCCGGACCGACCCGGATCCTGCCGGAGATCTCCGTCGAGCGGGAGCCCGGACCGGAGGAGAGCGAGGGCGCCGTCTCGGCGGGGCCGGCAGGCGGCGAGTTCTATCGTGTGGTCCCGATCGAGGTCGTCGATTGGGAGATCCCCTCCGGCGAGGGGCTGGGAGAGGAGACCGAGCGGGCGAGCGCCGATGCGCAACGCGATGACGAGCCCGTCTTCTTCCTGGATCTCTCCAGACCGCAGCCGACCAGCGACCTCGTCGCATTCGAGCACTTCGTCCTGCCCGTCTATCCTCGCTCGACGCTCGAGAAGGGACTTCAGGGGCGTGTCGTCATCCGGACGCACGTGACGCCGACGGGCGTCGTGGACGACGTCCGGGTGGTGCGTTCGGAGCTCGATGCGGCCGCCGAGATGGAGGCCGTCAGGGCGGCTTCGCTCTGGCGCTTCCGTCCGGTCGTGATGGGCGGCAAGCCGACAGCCGTCGTCATTGAGACGTCGATCTGGTTCCGCTTCCGCGACGAGCCCGGCCGCGTCGGGGCCGACGGCGATTGACACTCCGGCGCTCCTGGGGCAGACTCGCTCGAAACCGGTCGCCGGTATCCTCCCGGAGGTACGATGGGACGTCTCGTCGCACGAACCACGATTCTGAGCCTCGCCGCGTTCCTTGTTCTCGCCGGGCCGGCGGGGGCGGTGGAGACCGTTCCCGCGCACGAGCTCGAGCGCGGCGACACGCTGATTGGCTATACGACGCTCTCGCCCGACGGCGTCCGGTCGTTCGACCTGGTCGTCGCCGGCGTCGTCGAGGCCACGGCCCCGGGGCGGGACCTGATCGTCGCCGAGGCGCTCGACCCAGCAATCCAGGACGTCGGGATCTTCCAGGGGATGAGCGGGAGTCCGGTCTACCTGGATGGAAGACTGGTGGGCGCGGTCGCAGCGGCCTGGGCTTTTGCGAAGAGGCCGATGGCGGCGGTCACACCCATCGACGACATGCTCGAGCTCACGAGCGGGCGGGTCGACGGCTCCCGGGCCGAGGTCGAACCCTTCGCCCCGCTCGACCTTCTGCCGGAGTCGGAGCGGGCGAACTCGCGTGCCGCGCTGCTGGCCCGTCGCGCCGAGATGCCCTCGCGGGGTTCCGCGGCGCCCCGGCGCGTCCTCGGATCGTACCGGGGACACGACATCACCGCGCTCCATGTGCCCGTCTCGGTTCCCGGTTCGCCCGGCTTCCGGTCCGCGATCACGCCCTCGCTCGAGCGTCTCGGGCTGACGCCTGTCGCCGCGACGGGCGGCGCCGCGTCGGGCGGCGACGAGGTCGTGCCGGGGTCCCCCATCGGCGTCCAGCTCGTCGGCGGGGACTACAGGCTGTCCGCCACGGGGACCGTGACACATCGTGACGGCGACACCCTCGTGGCGTTCGGTCATCCGCTCTTCGGCGCGGGACCGACGGCGATGCCGCTGGTCGCGGCCACGGTTCTCGATGTCGTCCCGCTCCGGTCGGTCTCGTTCCGACTGACGCAGACCGGCGACGTCGTCGGAAACGTCGTGATGGACGGGGCCACCGGCATCGCGGGCGAACTCGGGGCCTCAGCGCCGACGATCCCGGTTCGTCTCGCCCTCTCGGGCCCGGGCTTCGACGAGGCCTACGGGCTCGATGTCGTCGCCGTCAGGCCTTATTCGTTCCTCTTCGCTTCGCTCGCCGCCGGCAGCGCGGTCTCGGAGACCTACCGCACCAGCGGTCGCACCTCGGTCCGCCTCGACGTCCAAATCGAGACCGATCGGGAGAGCATCAGCTATCGCGACGTCTTCGACACGGGCGAACCGGCCGTCAGGCTGGGTGGGGAGCTGGCGACGCTGCTGAACGTCCTGGGCGACAGCAGGCTCGCCGAGAGGAGCATCCGATCGGTCGACATCGCTGCGGACTTCACCGAGGGATGGGGCTGGTACCTCATTGAACGCGTTCGGGCGGAGCGCGCGGTCGTCGAGCCGGGAGACGACGTTGTCCTGCATGTCGTCCTCAAGCCGTGGCGCGGCGAGCCGGTCACCCGCGAGCTCCGCCTGCCGGTGCCGGCCTCGGCGTCCGAGGGAGAGCTTCTCGTGCGCGTCGGTGGAGCATCCGAATACCACGAGTGGGACGCCGAGCGTCTCGGCGCCGGGGCGGCTCCACGGACCTACGAGCGGCTGGTCGAGCTCGTCGAGTCCTCGAAACCCGGAAGCACGCTGGTCGGCCAGGCGCTGAGCGGCCGGCGTTCTCTCTCGCTGGCGGGCCGGGAGGTCCATCCGGTCCCCGGTCGGGCCGCGCTCGCGATGGGCGGCGGCGGCGCGGGCGGACCGGCCGACGCGGCAGAGATGTCGGTCGTCTCCGAGACCGAGCTGTCGATGGACCGCGAGGTCACGGGGTTCCACGAGCTCGTCGTCCGTGTGAAGAGCGGGCCGTCGGGCGAGTGACGCGGAGCGGGGTGCGTACCTCCGGGGCCGGTCCCCGGCGAGAGCGGCAGTCTGAAACCATACGAGGGAGAAGAACATGTTCCGTCCGGTGCAGCAGACGATCATCCCGGTGCTGTTCCTCGCGTGCCTCACAGGCGTGACGCTCGCGTCCCCGCCGTCCTTCTGGGAGGTCTCGGGCTACGACGACTTCGAGGGAGGCGAGTTTGACGGCGTGACGCTTCTGCCGTCCGGTGCGTTGCTGCCCGGGCCCCGGCTTGAGGACATCCGGCTGCCGGCCGCCGACTACGCCTGGGCCGCGACCCGGGGTCCTGAGGGCGCCGTCTACGTGACGACGGGGAGTCCCGGAAGGCTGGTCCGCATCGACGGCGGCTCGATCGACATCCTCCACGAGGAGCCGGCCGCCGATCTCCCGGCGCTCGTGGTCACTCCCGACGGCACCCTCTACGTCGGCACAGCGCCGGGCGGCGCGGTGCTCAGGGTGGACAGGGAGAACGGCGCGAGCGTCGTGTGCGAGACCGGTCAGGGCTACATCTGGGACATGACCTGGTCTGAGGAGTACGGGCTCATCGTCGCGACCGGGGACTCGGCCCGCGTCCTCGCAGTCGACGGCAGGGGACGGACGACCCTCCTTGCCGACAGCCGCGAGGCGAGCTTCGTCAGCCTCGCGGCGGGCGAAGGCCGGGTGCTGGCGGGCACGTCGCCGGGAGGGATGCTGCTCGACGTCACGCCGGGCGAGGATCCGACGGTTCTGTACGATACCCGGTACGACGAGGTCACCGGGATCGTGATCGAGCCGGAGGCCGTGTCGTTCTCCGCATCGAGCATCCTCTTCGAGGAAGCGCTGGGGGACGAGTCGACCTTCGATCAGTCGTTCGGAGAAGGTGGTGTCTTCCGCATGCCGTACGGTGGGGCCGCGATCGAGATGTGGCAGTCGCTCGACGCGCCGGTGACCTCCCTCGGACGCGGGGCCGGCGGCGGGCTCTGGGCCGGTGCCGGAACCGGTGGGAACATCCACGAGCTCGATTCGGGGCGCGCGTCGCTGGTCGCCAGATGTCCGAGCGAGGAGGTCCTGACGATCCGTGGCAATGGAGAGGAGGCGCTCATCGCCGCCGGCCTCCCGGCGGCCGTCTGGATCGCGCGAGATGGAGGCGGCGCCCGAGGGGTCTACCGTTCCGATGTGCTCGACGCCGGTCCCGAGGCGATGTGGGGCGAGATCGCCTGGCGCGCCGAGGCGCCGGGCCGCTCCGGCGTCGCGCTGTCGACGCGTTCGGGGAACACGGCCTCCCCGGACGGCACGTGGTCGGACTGGACCGAGGTCGAGGGGGAGGACGCCGGGGCCGTGCCGAGTCCCAGTGCCCGCTTTCTGCAGTGGCGGGCGATCCTCGAGCGCGGTCGGGGCGGGGATATGCCGTCGCTCTTCGAAGTGCTCGTGGCCTACATCGGAGGCAACAGACCACCAGTTCTGGAGTCGGTCAGCGTCTTCGAGCCCGCCGACGCGATCACCGAGGGTGAAGGAGGCTACGGTGCGACGGCGGCCAGACAGATCTTCCCCAGCGGGCTCGAGGTGACGTACAACCTCGAAGCCGCGAGGGAAGGCAGGGGCGTCGGAGGTCCGGCGACGGGGCTTCGGACCGTCGAGTGGCGTGCCTACGACCCCGACGGCGACCGGCTCATGTTCGACGTCCGCGTCCGCTCCGACGACGAGAAGAACTGGAAGCCGCTGGCGAGCGATGTCGCCCGATCGGCGCATACCTGGGACTCGAGAGCGATGCAGGACGGTCACTACACGATCCTCGTCGAGGCGTCGGATGAGCAGGACCGTCCCGGACGCCCGCTCACAGCCACGATCGTGAGCGAGCCCTTCCTCGTCGACAACGGGCGTCCCGTCGTCGACGGGGTGTCGGTCGAGGAGCGGGACGACCGGCTGCACGTGACGGGGCGGGCCGGGGACGCACTCTCGCCGTTGATCGCGGTCGACGTCGCGGTCGATTACGGAGAGTGGTCGACCGCGGACGCCGATGACGGGCTTGTCGACTCCCGCGAGGAGTACTTCAGCCTTTCCGTTCCGCATCCGGGCGCAGGAGAGCATCGCGTGGCCGTCCGCGCCGTGGACCGCCAGGGAAACACGCGGGTCGTCGGCAAGACCGTCAGGCTCAGGTAGGTCCCCGCTGCATGGACTCGACAGCCGGCGAAACCCCACGGCAGCCCGCGGAGTCCCATTCAGCGAGTCCGTGTCGCATTGAAGAGGCCAGAAGGTCTGGATGGAGAGCGCTGTGAGGTGTGAGAAGATCCGCGAGCTCTACGATGACGGGCTGGACGGGAGGCTCGACGCTCAGCGCGCGGCGGCGCTCCGCGCTCATCTCGCCTCGTGTGCTGATTGCCGGCGTGAGTTCGCGATCCTGCGCAGCATTGACCGGGTGCTCTCGTCAGAGGCTTACGCGAGCGCGCCGCCCCGGTTCGTCGCCTCGACGATGGCCGTCATCAGGCGCCGCGAGGCCCGTCGTCGACTGTTCGAGCGTGTCGGTCTGTGGGCCGCGGGTGCGACGGCCGGCGGGTTCACCGTCGCATCGATCATCAGGGCGACCAGGAGCTCCTCTGTCGGAGAGAGGGTCTCCGGCGCGGCGGCAAGCGTTCTCGATGCCGTTCCTCAGCCGTCGCTCCCGGATGTGGAGACGCCCGGGCTCGTCGTGCAGATGCTGCAGAGCCCGGGCGCTCTCGCTGTTCTCTGGACACTCGCGGCCGTCGGCGCCGCCTTCATGGCCGTCCAGCTCCTCAGGACGTCGCGGCAGCTGGCGTGCGAGCTGCGTTAGACCCCGCCGTGGCCGCTTTCCTCGTCATCGATCTTCGTGATGGTCCCGCTCGGCGGGATCTCGATCGGTTTGCCGTTCCGCTCCGACTCCCGCACGTCCTTCGTCAGTCTGTAGTAGACGATGAGACCGACGCCCACGAAGAGGGGAATAAGGGCGCCCGTTGCGGCTTCGCTGAGGATCCCGAGGGACGCGAAGCCGATGATCATGGCGATGCCCAACGCGGTGAAGAAGATGCCCCATCCGAGCGGCGCGATCCCCTTGCTCTTGCTGGCGAGAAGGCTCCTGTCGTAGATGCCTTTTGCGAGCGCCTGATCGAAGGCCTGCTTCCTCATCGACTGTCCGTGAGTGACTCCCCGGATGATGAACATGATGATGAGCACCGTCGCGGCCAGGGAGATCAGGGTCATGATCATCGGGAACAGGAACACGGCTGCAGCAGTCATCGTTCCTTCCTCCTTTCGTGGCCCCCGCGCCGCTACGGCGCACCGGGCCGCTCTTCGGAACCGCACGTCCACCGTCGTTCTGAGGATGTGACCACCCGTCCGCCGCTCGTGTTTCACGGAACGGAACCTCGTCGCGCCGCCGCGAGGGCCTTGATGGGCCCGGCCGCCGCGCTTTCGCCGGATTGTCGTAGCCCGAATCCGCTTGGAATCGCGTCCGCTTCTGGTACGATTGTCGGTCGTGCCCGGCCCTCGGCAGGCGGTCGCGCGGCACGCCGGTCCGCCGGTGTGCCGGTTCCGTCGCCGAGACCGGAGGGATGATGGCTGGCTCTGCCGCGGGGCCGTCGCCCGGGCCTCCAGATGACGTGCTGATCCAGAAGGTACTCGGTGGAGACGAGTCGGCCTTCGCCGTGCTGATGGAGCGGTACGCCGACCTCGTGTTCTCGGTCGTCGTCGGGATCGTGCGCAACGAGACCGACGCCGCCGACGTGACGCAGGAGGCCTTCGTCAGGGCGTACAAGGCCCTGCCGCGGTTCCGCGGGGACTCGAAGTTCTCGAGCTGGCTCTACCGGATCGCGGTCAACCGCTCGCTGACCTTCATCAAGAAGAGGAAGCGACGGGGCAGGCAGGTCGACATCGGGCTGGGACCGCACATCGAGGCAAGCGCTCTCGACGAGCGGCCCCGTTCGGATCCCGAGAAGCTCGTGCTCGACGACGAGTTCCGTCGACTGGTCCACGAGGCCGTTGGAGAGCTGCCTCCGAAGTACAGGGCCGCCGTCACGCTCTTCTATATCGAGGAGCGCAGCTACAAGGAAGTAGCCGGGGCGTTGGGCATTCCGATGGGGACGCTCAAGACGCATCTCCACCGGGCCCGCGCTCTGCTCAAGGAGATTCTGGAGAAGCGACTCTGGGACGAACGCAGGAGGGTAGTGTGAAAGAGAGCTGTATCGACGTCATCATGGACCGCAGGAGCATCCTCAGGTTCGAGGACAAGGAGATCCCTGACGACGTCCTCAAGCAGGTTCTCAACGCGGCGCTCAGGGCACCCGGGCCAGGGGGCTCGCTGGCCGGCGGCTACCGCGGCGCGCAGCCGTATTCGATCATCGTCGTCAAGGACCGAAAGCGCAGGGAGCAGCTCAACGAGATGCTGTGCGAGGGGCGGCGGATGTGCATCGTGGAGGCGCCGGTCTCGCTGGTCTTCTGCGTCGACACGCACAGGCTGAACCGCTGGGCCGAGCTCCAGGGCGGCGTCTCGCACTTCAACGGCATAGGCGTTCTGTGGGTGGCGCTCCGGGCATGCTACACGGCGTCGCAGAACGCGCTCCTGGCGGCCGAGTGTCTGGGACTGGGCTCGCAGTACATTCAGGAGATCGTCTGGCAGCCCTACACGACGCTCGACTTCTTCAAGCTCCCGAAGCAGGTGCTGCCCGTGGCGATGCTCATCATGGGCTACCCGGCGGAGCGGCCGCCGCTCGCGCCGTCCCTGCCGCTCGAGGCGATCGTCCACGAGGAGAAGTACGACGAGCCCTCCGACGAGAAGCTCGTGGAGTTCTTCGAGAGCAAGGAGGAGTTCTACAGGGAGTGGCTCGATTCGCTGCCTGAGGACGCGACCGTCAAGAAGCACATCAAGGCGAAGAACATCCAGAACCTTGCGCAGTACGTATCGCTTCTGACGTACACCGAGAGCTTCTACAAGTGGCGCGACGACATGGTGCGATCGAATCTCGTGCTCTCGGAGCTCGAGTAGCGGGCGCTCGGCAGCGCGCCGCTCGACCAGGTCATCCCGGACGCGGCGGGTAGAACTCGCCGCGTCCCTTTCTCGCTCGGACGTCCCTCCGGTGCCCGGGCCTTGCGTCGTCGGCAGCGACGACCGCCGGGACGTCCGTCTCTTGCCGGAGCCGCGATGGAACGTGAGATCGTCGCACTGGGCTCATCGATCGTCCTCATCGTCATCATGGTGCGGCTGCGCGTCGACCTCGGCGTGACGATGCTCGCGGGCGCAACCCTCATGGCCTTCATTGCCCGCCTGCCGTTCGGAACGGTCGCCGTCGAACTCGGACGGTCCTTCATCAAGCTCGAGACGCTTCAGCTTCTCGGGCGGATCGTCACGATCATCGCGCTCGGGGCGCTGGCGGGGCGGCTCGGTTACCTCGACCGCTTCGTCTCGGGACTTCGACGGCTCATCAGGGACAACCGCGTGGTCGTGGCCGTCATCCCGGCGTTCGGGGGGCTGCTGCCGATGCCGGGCGGTGCCATGCTGACCGCGCCTATGGTCGAGACCGCGCTCGACAGGGACTCGGCCACCGCGGAGCAGCGGTTCTTCATCAGCTACTGGTTCCGGCACGTCTGGGAGTACATCTGGCCTCTCTACCCGGCCATCGTCTTCACTGCGACGCTCGTCGACCGCACGATCGCCGACATCTTCATCGTCAACTACCCGCTGACGCTCGCCGCGATCGGCGGCGGCGCCCTGCTCGTGCTCCGGAAGGTACCGGCGGGGAAGAACGTGACGGGGGAGAACATCCACGGGGCGCGCCTCGACGTCCTCTCGGGCGTCTGGCCCTTCGCTCTCGTCATCGTCGGCGTCCTCGTCCTCGACATCGAGCTCATCTACGTGGCCGTCGTCGCCACGATCCTGCTCGGACTCGTCGGCAGGATGTCGTGGAAAGACCTGGGCGCGGCCTACCGCCGCGCGACCGAGTTCCAGATCGTCTCCCTCGTACTCGGCGTCGCCGCCTACAAGCACATCCTCGAGGTGGCTGAGATCGTGAACGCCGTCCCGCCGTTCTTCATGGAGATGCACATGCCCGAGCTCCTCGTCATCGCTGCGGTCCCGATGCTCATCGGGCTCATCACCGGTGTAACGATGGCGTTCATCGGCGTCGCGTTCCCGCTTCTGGTTCCGTTGATGGGGGGCGACGCGATCGACATGGAGCTCGTCATGTTCGCCTTCGCGTTCGGGTTCGTCGGGTGTCTTCTCTCGCCCGTCCACCTCTGTCACGTGCTGACGCGCGAGTACTTCAAGGCCGACTTCGGGCGCTCGTACAGGATGCTCATCGTGCCGAGTCTGATCATCCTGGCGGTCGCCACGGCCATCGTCCTCGTCTGACGAGGGCCCGGCGCCGGGGAGGCCTCTCGTGGGAAATCCGAAGCAGGCCGTCGCCACGACCGTTCTGGCCGGGCTCCTGTGGGGCTCGTCGTTCGTCGTCATCAAGATCGGGCTCGAGTCGCTCGACCCTTACTGGTTCGCCTTCCTGCGGTTCGCGACCGCGACCGTCATCGCCGTCTCCTACGCGGCCGTGACCGGGCGCCTGCGCGTGCTCGGCAGGCTCCTCAAGAACCCCCTCGTCATCCTGTTCGGGATCTCGAACGCCGTCGGCTTCATCATGCAGTTCAAGGGGCAGACGATGACGACGGCGGGGAAGGCGGCGCTCTTCGTCAACCTCAGCACGATCTTCGTGGCGGTCGGCTCGCGCTTCATGTTCCGCGAGCGCTTCGGCCCGCTGAAGGTCGTCGCAGTCGTCGCCGGCATGATCGGTGTCTTCCTTGTGACGACGGGCGGCCGGTTCACCATCGCCTCGCCGACGGAGTTCGCGGGTGACATGATCATCCTCGGCGGGGCCGTCGCCTGGACGTTCTTCATCCTGCTGGACAAGAAGATCGTCCACGGGACCGGCGTCGACATCCGGGCCCTGACGGCCGCGCAGGTTCTTCTGACAGCTGCGACGGCGCTTCCCGCGGCGCTCATCTTCGCGCCCCGGGCGTTCCCGTCGTTCGACGCGTCGTGGTGGGCCATTCTCTACACGGCCGTCTTCTGCACGGTCATCCCATTCATGCTCTGGACGTCCGGCCTCCGGTACATCTCGGCGACCGTGTCGTCCGTCATCCTGCTCATTGAGATCCTGTTCGCGATCGTGCTGGCGGCCGTTCTGCTCGGGGAGACGCTGGCGCCCGTCGGCATCGTCGGTGCAGGGCTGATCGCGCTGGCCGCGTACCTGGCGACGAGGGGGCAGATCGAGAAAGCGGCCCCCGGTCCAGACATCGTCCCCGAGTAACGCCGTCTCAGTATGAGCGAGGGAGGGTCCATGCCGAAGCACCTCCGCCCGTGCGGCCCTGCGGCACTCGTGCTGCTCGCGGTCTGCCTGTACGCCGCACCGGCAGTCGCAACCCCTGTCGAGGCCGACTCTCTGCTGGCGCGCGCCGGGCGCGCCGTCGAGCGGGGCGAGCTCCAGCTGGCGGTCCGTCTCTACGAGAAGGCCGAGCCGATGGTCGACGACGGCCGCGTGGAGATCGGACTGGCGCGCGTCGCTCTCGCCCGGGAGGACCACGACGCGGTCATCAAACACGCCAGAAGGGCCATCAAGCGGGACCGCGAGAACTCCGGATACCATCTGACGCTGGCGTACGGATACGGCCTCAAGGCCGCGCGGGGAGGCATGTCGGCCGTCTTCTATGCGGGGAAGTTCAAGGGCGCCTGTGAGGAGGCCGTCAAGTACGACCCGGAGAACGTAGAGGCGCACTTCGCGGTGCTCCAGTACTATCTCATGGCCCCCGGCCTCATGGGGGGAGGCGAGGAGAAGGCGCAGGAGACGATCAGCACGATCGAGTCGCTCGACCCCTACTACGGCCACCTGGCCCGGGCGGTCGAGGCGTGGGTCGGCGAGGACACGGAGCGCGCCGAGAGCGAGTATGTCGCGGCGGCCCGCGTCGACTCGACGTCGCCCGAGGGCTGGGCTCTGCTCGGCATGTTCTACATGGAGGAGGAGCGATACGCCGCGGGGGTTCCGGTCTGGGAACGGGCGCTCGCGCTCGACCCCGATGATCTCGAAGTGGTCTACGCCCTCGCGAAGGCGCGGCTCCTGGCCGGGACGGAGCTCGACGCGGCGGCGGAGGGGTTCAGGAGGTACATCGAGGAGGGCGGCGACCCGAGGGGCGCCACCGAGGCCGAGGCGCGCTGGCGACTCGGGATGACGCTCGACCGCGCGGGGATGCCCCTCGAGGCGCACGGTCAGTGGAGGCGCGCGCTGGCTCTCGACCCTGAGCTCGATCGGGCCGCCGCTCTGATCGAGTCCGTCGAGGCCGTCTACCCTGAGCTCAACTAGGCGGTGCCGGCCGTCGACCCGGGGGCCGTCGAACCGGAAGGCACGGACGAGGAGGCTGCATGGAGCGTGAGACGAAGGGACTGGGCAGGTCCGCATACGGCGGGGTGAGCGGAGAGGACTACAAGCCCTACGTGGGTCCCGGGCGGAGCGTCCGGGAGCTCACGCTCAGGGCTGTCCTCTCTGGTATTCTCATCGGTGTCATCTTCGGCGCCGCCAACGCGTATCTCGGACTCAAGGTCGGCATCACCGTCTCGGCGTCGATCCCAGCGGCCGTCATCGCCATCGCCCTCTCGAGGAGCTTCCTGGGCCGCGCCAGCGTCCTCGAGAACAACATGATCCAGACGGTCGGGTCGGCCGGCGAATCGCTGGCCGCGGGCGTCATCTTCACGATCCCCGCTCTCATCGTGCTCGGCTACATGCCTGAGCTCTCGAAGGTTTTCATCCTCGCGGCGCTCGGAGGCCTTCTGGGCGTGCTCTTCATGATCCCGCTCAGGCGCTACCTGATGGTACGCGAGCACGGGAAGCTCCCGTTCCCGGAGGGCACCGCCTGCGGAGAGGTGCTCGTCGCCGGGGACCGGAGCGGCGGACGGGTACGTCAGGTGATGACCGGCCTCGGAATCGGAGCGCTCTACCGCTTCCTGATGGAGGGCCTCGGGCTCTGGAACGACGTCCCGAGCTGGCGGATCCGCGGATACGATGGTGCGGAGGTCGGCGTCGAGGCGGCGCCGGCGCTGCTCGGCGTCGGGTACGTCATCGGTCCCCGGATCGCCGCCGTCATGCTGGGCGGCGGCGCGCTCGGGTGGCTCGTGCTGATCCCGTTCATCAAGATGATGGGTGCGGGGCTCGGCGAGGCGCTCTATCCGGCGACCGGCCTCATCTCGGACATGTCGCCCATCGAGATCTGGGACAACTACATCCGCTACATCGGCGCCGGCGCCGTCGCCTTCGGGGGGCTCGTCACGCTGGTCAAGGCGATCCCGACGATGGTCAAGTCGTTCGGCGCCGGCATGCGGGCGATCACCGACGAGAAGGTGAGCGGAGGCGCCGTCCTGAGAACGGCCATGGACCTGCCTATGAAGCTCGTGCTCGGCGGGGCCGCCGTCATCGCCGTGCTCATCTGGGCCCTGCCTCAGGTCCCCGTAGGAGCCGTCGGGGCGCTCCTCATCGTTGTGTTCAGCTTCTTCTTCGTCACCGTCTCGTCACGCATCGTCGGGCTGATCGGGAGCTCGTCGAACCCGGCGTCCGGGATGACCATCGCGACGCTTCTCGCCACGAGCCTCGTCTTTCTGGCGATGGGATGGACCGGGCCGGCCGGCATGGTCGCGGCCGTCTCCGTCGGCGCGGTCGTCTGCATCGCCATCTGCATCGCCGGCGACACGTCGCAGGACCTCAAGACCGGTTTCCTCGTCGGGGCGACGCCGAGGAAGCAGCAGTTCGGAGAGATGATCGGCGTGCTCTCGTCCGCGATCGTCGTCGGCTGGATCGTCTTCTTCCTGCACCGGGCGTACGGCATCGGCTCGGAGAAGCTGTCGGCGCCGCAGGCCGTCCTCATGTCGATGGTCGTGAAGGGCGTTCTGACGCAGTCGCTTCCGTGGACGCTCGTCATCATCGGCGCGTTCCTCGCCGGCGTCGTGGAGCTTCTGGGCATCCCCTCGCTTCCGTTCGCCGTCGGGCTCTATCTGCCGATCCGTCTCAGCACGCCTATCATGATGGGCGGCCTCGTCCGCCTCCTGAGCGAGCGGACGTCGTGCAGCGAGAACGAGCTCTGTGACCGGCGCGAGCGCGGCGTGCTTCTGAGCTCCGGTCTCATCGCGGGTGGCGCGATCATGGGCGTCATCGTGGCAGCTCTCGTCAACGCCGGTGTGGATGAACACATCCACGTCGGGTACGAGTGGGCCGGTCCCGCAGCGGGCGCGGTGACGATGGGCTGCTTCCTCCTGCTGGTCGCACTCCTCGCCGGAAGCGCGGGACTGCTCGGCGGGCGGGGAGGCCGCCGGGGTCGGTAACATCGCCCGAGACAGGCCGGTTTGCCGGGCGGCGCCCACGTGTCGCCCGGAATCGGCTTGACGCTTCGCGCTCCCGCACGTAGCATCTGGTGCATCGCACAAACACCCCCGACACGGCGGCGTGGGAGGGATGATGGGGCGGCACATCGTCAAGTACTCGAACAGGCGTCTCTACGACCCGACCGGAGGGCGTCAGATCACGCTGGTCGATCTGTCGGACCTCGTGCTTTCGGGCGAGGACGTGACGGTCGAACAGAAGGACACGGGCGCGGACATAACGGCTGTCACCGTTCTGCAGTCGGTGATCGAGCGGATCCGGAAGCGGTCGTGCCGGGACCGACTTGAGACCCGGCGGCTCCTGGACGCCGTTCGCAGGGCCATAGACCGGCGCTCGATCGACGGTGTCGAGACGACAGAGCCCGAAAAGGTCGAGGTCTAGGGAGGGCCAGTGGCCGAAAGACGCGACCAACTGCGCGGTGGCTATCTGAGCGTGTTCAGGAACGGGAACTTCTCGCTCCTGTGGACGAGCTCGCTCTCTTCCCAGCTCGGCGACCACCTCAATCTGATGGCCCTGGCGGCGCTCATCTTTTCGATAACCGACGGGGCGATCCGCGGGTTCGAGTTCTCCAAGATCCTGCTCCTGGCCAGCGTCCCCGTGCTGATATTCAGTCCGATCGCGGGTGTCTACGCAGACCGGCACGACCGGAAGACGTTGATGATCTGGTCGGACCTCGTGCGGGCGGCCCTCGTTGCGGCGATACCGCTCGTCGCCACGACCATGACGCCGGTCTACGTCGTCGTCTTCCTGGTCTTCACGATCAACCGCTTCTACCTCTCCGCCAAGACGGCGGCGATCCCGCAGATCGTCACTGACGAAAAACTGATGCCCGCGAACGCCCTCCTGAACGTCGCCATGATGGCCTCGCTGATCCTCGGGCCGTGGGGCGGCGGTCTCCTGGTCGAGCGCTACGGCGCGGCCGTCGGCTTCTGGACCGACGCGGGCACGTACGCGCTGTCGGCCGGACTGGTGGGTTTTCTCACGCTGAGGAGCGTCGCCGAGGTGTCGGCGGAGCGCCGGGCACGAAAGGAGCGTGGGCCGCGGCGAGGACGCCGCGGGGCGGCCGCGCCTCCCCGGGACGTCCCGGAAGGGGAGCGTCTGGAACCTGCGCCCGCGACCGACGTCGACGTCGATGCCATACGTTCAGCGTACGGACGTCTGCTCGACGACCTCAGAGACGGTCTGAACGAGATGCGGGGGCGGAGGGAGGTCCTCTACTCGACGGCCTCGATGTCGGCGGTCATGTTCCTCGCCGGTCTCGTGCTGATCGTCTGTCCCGTCTTCGTTCGGAACGAGTTCGGCATGGGCGCCGCCGACCTCGGGATGCTCTATTCGGTCGGCGGCCTCGGTATGCTCCTCGGCTCGCTCCTCGTCGGCCGATATCTCTGTACCGTACCCCGGCGGGCCATCGTCTCGCTGAGTTTCCTCTTCGCCGGTGCCGCCGTTCTCGTGATGGCGTTCTCTGACTCGATCCAGATGCTCGGCGGGCTGGTCTTCGCAACGGGGTTCGTCGTCGCGCCGACGATGGTCGCGTGCGACACGATGATCCAGGAGGGCATGAAGGCGGGGTCGATCGGCAAGGCGTTCGGCATGCGGGAGATGGTGTCGAAGGCGGCATTCGGGATTGCGGGCATCCTCTCAGGGCTCATCGCGGACGCGTCGGGCCCGCGACAGGTGCTTGTCGGCGCGGGCATCGGGTGTCTCGCCTACTCGGCGATCTCGATCGTGCTGCTCGCCGACACGAGGCGGTTCAACGCCCTGAACGCCTATCCGCTCATGCGGGCCGGGTCCGCGCTGGCGTCCCAGCTCCCGCGCGGCGTCACCTATCCCATCGCGTCTTTTCTGGGGCTCGTCGGCTATGCGCTGCTGCCGCACCGGCGGCGGACGGCCAGACGGAACGCCGCCCGGGTGCTCGGGGTCGACGCCTCGAGCGACGAGGCCCGCCGCACGGCGCGGCGGATGTTCGTGAGCCACGGGCTCTACTGGGCCGACTTCTTCGCCCTGAACGGCAGGCTGGGACGCCGGCTGTCCGACGCAACGACGATCGACGGACTCGAACACCTGCAGGCGGCCGTGGACCGGGGACGCGGCGTCGTGTTCGCCACGGCGCACCTCGGAAGCTGGGACGTCGGCGGCACGGCCCTCGCGGGCGTCGAGTCCCTGGGGCCGCTCTCGGCCATCGTCGAGCCGGTCGTCACCGAGGAGTCCGAGGAGAAGATGAAGGAGATGCGGTCCAGGCGCGGTCTGAACGTCATCCCGCTCGGCCGTCCCCTCAAGCTTGGACGGGCGCTCCGGCGCGGTGAGACCGTGTTCTTCGTTGCCGACAGGACCATCGGGGGGGAGGGCATCGAGATCGAGTTCTTCTCTCGTCCCGCCGTCTTTCCCAAGGGCCCGGCGTACTGGGCGATCAAGAGCGGGGCCGCTGTCGTACCGGGCTTCTGCGTCCGGGACGGCGGGCGGTTCATATGCTATGTTGAACCCGCGATCGAGTTCGACGTGACCGGCGACGATGACGCGGACATGGAGCGTCTGACGCGGTCGATCGTGGCGGCCTTCGAGAAGTACATCGGACGGTATCCCTCGCAGTGGTGCATGCTGCAGCCGATCTGGCCGGAGGAAGAGGACAGCGCATGAGAGTCGGCATGGTCACGCCCACATATCAGCCGTACCGCGGGGGCGTGGGTGAGCACGTGCGGCACGTCGCCCACGAACTCGGAAAGCTCGGTCACGACGTGACCGTCGTGACGACGCGGTTCGGCGGTCGCTGCGACGTCGATGACGTCGAGGTCGTGAGGCTCGGACGCGCGGTCCTCGTTCCGGCGAACGGTTCGCTCTGCCCGGTCGCGGTCGGCCCCGCGATGCGGCGACGCGTGCGGGGCGTCTTCAGGCGCCGTCGGTTCGACGTCGTTCATGTTCACGAACCGTTCCTGCCTATGCTCTCCCTGGCCGCGGTCGCCGAGGCGCCGTGTCCCGTCGTCGCGACGTTCCACGCGAGCAACGAGTCCCCGCTGGGATACCGCGTGTTCCGCCGCCGGCTCGAGCCCTACGCTCAGAGGCTCTCGGAGCGGATCGCCGTGTCGCGTGCGGCGCTCGCCACCGT
The DNA here is from genome assembly GCA_014728125.1 of Candidatus Effluviviaceae Genus V sp. Taxonomy (NCBI): domain Bacteria; phylum Candidatus Effluviviacota; family Candidatus Effluviviaceae; species Candidatus Effluviviaceae Genus V sp. The sequence goes on along the minus strand of WJMD01000147.1, from coordinate 16,027 downwards.
CGAGCCGTTCTTCGGCGGCAGCTACGAGATCGTGCCGAACGGTGTCGAGGTCGCCCGGTTCGCCGAGGCCGAGCCGTTCGACCGCGACCCCCGCGAGTTCCGGATCCTCTTCGTCGGACGCCTGGAGCAGCGAAAGGGTCTCGAGCATCTTCTGGCTGCGATGCCTCGGATCCTGGAGGACGTCCCCGAGGCCAGGCTGATCGTCGTCGGAGGCGGACCGCTGAGCGGGTACTACAGGTCGCGTGTTCCGGCGCGCGCGAGGTCACGCGTCGAGTTCACCGGCTTCGCGCCGCACGCCGACGTGCCCAGGCACTACCGTTCCGCCGACGTCTACTGCTCGCCGGCGACCGGCGGCGAGAGCTTCGGCATCGTGCTGCTCGAGGCCATGGCGGCGGGCGCGGCTGTTGTCGCGTCGGACATCCCTGGCTACCGGGACGTTGTGCACCACGGCGCGACCGGGCTTCTCGTCTCCCGCGAGTCTCCTGAGAGCATCGCCGCCGGAATCGTCCAGGTGGCCCGCTTCACTGAGCTCGCCGACCGGCTTCGCGCGAACGCGAGGCGCGAGGTCGAACAGTACGACTGGTCACGTGTCTCACGGCGGATACTCGGCGTCTACGAGCGCGCCGCAGGCGCCGGGAAACCGTCCGATCTCGCCGGAGCGCTGAACCCGGCCGTGTCGTAGCGTCCGTGCACGGCGTGCGGTCAATCGAGCGGACAACACTTGACATCCGGCCGGTTTGAGGGACAGACAACGCTTCTCAGATGCTGCCGGGTGCGGTATACTTCAGTGTCGCGAACCTGGGCTTTCTCACAGCCTGCCGCGGAGGCGATGAGGTGATGAGAACGAACCTGAGGACATTCACGAGGGCTCAGGCGGCGAAGACCCTCCTCTCCCTCGTGCCACACATGTCGGTCGATAACCTGATCAGGGCGTCCCGCTTCGCAGAGAAGCTGACGAGAGTCGAGCGCGACAGGGAGACGATCCGCCTGCTCCGGCAGATGTTCGAGCAGGGGCATCCCGCCGTCATGATGGCAAAGGAGGTTCTGGAACGTCTCTCTCCGAACTGCCGCAACAAGCTCATCGAGAACCTCTTCGTGAACGCGTTCCTGATCGGCACCGACCAGCGCGAGATCGAGATGCCGAAGAGCCATGGGTTCAGACCGCCCATGTTCGTCGTCATCAGCCCGACGATGCGCTGCAACCTCCGGTGCCCGGGCTGCTACGCCGGAGAGTACGAGCAGCATGAGGGGCTTTCGACGGAGGAGGTCGACCGGATCATCTCAGAGGTCAAGTCGATGGGGACCTATTTCGTCACGATGAGCGGGGGCGAGATCTTCTGCCGTCCGGACATGTTCGATATCTGGCAGGAGCACAGCGACGTCTACTTCCAGCTCTACACGAACGGCACGATGATCGACGAGAAGACCGCGGCCCGGCTCGAGGAGTGCGGGAACGTCGCGCCGATGATCAGCCTTGAGGGCTTCAGGGAGAGGACCGATGCGCGGCGAGGCGAGGGTACCTTCGACCGCGTCATGCAGGCGATGGACAACCTGCGCGAGGCCGGCGTGATGTTCGGAACCTCGTTCACTGAGACGCGGGAGAACATGGAGGAGATCGCCGGCGACGAGATGATCGACCTTCTCATCGAGAAGGGCGCGATGGTCGCGTGGTACTTCCAGTACATCCCGATCGGCAGAGAGCCCCACGTCGAGCTGATGCCGACACCGGAGCAGCGCGACTGGCTCAGAAGGCGGGTGCTCGAGCTCCGGGAGTCCAAGGCGATCTTCATCGGCGACTTCTGGAACGACGGCTACTATGTCGAGGGGTGCATCGCTGGGGGGCGCGAGTACGTCCACATCAACGCCAACGGAGACGTCGAGCCGTGCGTCTTCTGCCACTTCGCGGTCGACAACATCCGGGACAGCTCGATCAGGGAGGCGCTGAACTCGGATTTCATGAAGGCCATCCGGAGGCGTCAGCCGTACCGCGATAACTACCTGACGCCCTGCATGCTCATCGACGAGCCGACGGTCCTGCGGGACTGCGTCGCGAAGTGCCACGCGCACCCGACCCACGAGGGTGCGGAGACCCTGATCACCGATCTCAAGGCGGAGATCGACGGATACGCCAGGAGCTACCGGGCGATCGCGGACGAGGCGTGGGAAAAGGAGTACGCGGAGAAGAACAAGCGGCGCGTCAAATCGGCCCGATATTCCTGACATCTTTCACTGAAAGCCTGACGGGCTGAGCCTGACATTCGCCGCCCGAGTCGGCGGATCCGACGAAGGAAGCGCGGTGAGCGGACCGGGAGGGGTGGTGATCATGCTCGACAAGGCTGAGTTGGGCAAGCGTGTCAAAGTGGAGCGGCTCTCGAAGGGGATGACGCTCAAGCAGGTCGCCGAGGCGGCGGGGATGTCCCCAACGCACATCTCGGAGATCGAGAGAGGACGGACTTCGCCGACGGTCGGCGCGCTCCTGAGGATCGCACACGCCCTCGGGAGATCGGCGACCTTCTTCGTTGAAGAGGAACGTCTCCCGACCGTCTCGATCGTACGGGGGCACGAGCGCGTGCATCAGTCACAGACCGAGTCCGGGCGCGAGCTTGCGGCCTTCGACTATCTGACGAAGGGAATTCCCGCGGGGCGACTCAGAGTGGCCCGCATCTCGAGCCTGTCGGAGGAGGGGATGGACATCCCGCCTCGCGAGGGGGAGGAGATCCTGCTCGTCAACTCGGGCCGCGTCCGTGTGACGGTCGACGCCGAAACCTACGATCTCTCCGCCGGCGACGCCGTTCAGTTCAAGTCGGACCAGCCTCATCACATCGAGCGTGTCGGGGAGGAGGAACCGGACATCCTATGGATCACGGCAGCCGAGGGACTCATCTCACCGTGACCCCGAGCGCGCTCCGGCGCCTGTTTCTCGCTTCGCTCATCCCGCTGCTCGTTCTCGTCCCGCCGGTGAGGACGGGCGCCGCACCGGTCTCGGGTCTTACCGAGGCGGAGACGGCGGTCCTCGAGTCGCGCGGCTACGTCGTCGTTGCCGGCGACATGGATGACTTCGCCTCGGCCTACGCGCGAATCACCGAGCTCGATCTTCCGTCCTTCATCACGGCGGACTCCGTTCTCTGGCTGTCCGACAGTCTGTTCGACGACGTGCAGCGCACCGTCGAAGAGGAGTTCCTCGCCGAGCGGCTGACCGAGCTCAGCGAGGAGATGGTGCGTCTGACCGAGGAGCAGTATCTGCTTGCGACCGACCCGATCGTCAAGGAGGCCGCGCGGCTCAATCTGGCCTACTTCTCGGTCGGACTGAGTCTCCTCGACCCCGACTTCTTCCCGTCCGAGTTCGTGCGATCGCTCGTCGAGCGCGAGCTCGCTCTCATCGAGGAGGCGCGCGCCACGGCGCTGTCGCCGATCATGGGAGCGACGCCGCTCGACGGAGTGCTCGGCCCGGGCGAGGACTACTCGGCGTACGAGCCCGTCGGACACTACAACGCAAGCGATCGGATGCGCGGGTTCTATCGCGCCCTCACCTGGTACAGCCGGATGGCGTTCGCTCTGCCGGAGGGCCGCGTCGAGGACTACACGCTGACGCGGCAGGCGCTCCTGCTCGTGCGCGCCCTGAGCGGCGAGGGCGGCATCTGGTATGAGACCTGGGAGCAGGCGCACGAGACCCTCGAGTTCTTCCACGGTGACTCGGGCGATCCGACGGTGGGCGACTACCTGGAGATGGCCGAGGAGGTGTACGGGGAGGAGTACGAACTCGCGGCCGTCGCGGGTGAGACGCTCCTCATGGAGTTCGTCTCCCGCGTGTCGGAGACGGCGCCGCCGCACTTCGAGACGCACGAGCTTCGCGGTCTGAGATTCCTGCCGCGACCCTACTACCCGGACATCACGTATTTCGACCGCCTCTGCGCCGAGCGCAGGGAGCCCTCGACGGTCGACATTATCGCGCTCCTCGGTTCTCACAGGGCGCGGCAGATCCTCGAGGACCGCGATGCCTTCGGCAGCGAGACCTACCGCCAGGCCTACGAGGAGATCGAGCTCTCGGTCGAGACGATGTCGTACGCGGACTGGATGGACGACCTGTACTGGAGCTGGCTCTACGCCGTCTCGGCTGTCGCGCGGGCGCCGTCGGCTGCGGTTCCGCCCTTCATGGCCGAGCCGGGATGGCGCTCGAAGAGCCTGACCACGTCCGCGGCAGCCTGGGCTCTGACGCGCCGCGTTCCCGACGGCGCCCTCCTGATGCCCCTGTCGGGCCGCGAGGCGCCGGGTCTCGACGTCGAGCCGCCCTTCATAGAGCCCGTCCCAGAGCTCTACTCCAGACTCAAGGACCTCGGTCAGCACATCAGGGACAGGCTGTGGGAGGACTACCTTCTTGACGACGATCTGGACGATCGACTGGCCGATTACTGTGTTCTGATGACCTCGCTCGAGCGGATTTCGCGCTCGGTCCTCGCCGGGGGAGGGATGCAGGGCGCCGGCAGAGGGCTCGGTGACCACGCCGGCTGGATCAGGATGCTGACCGGCGGGGCGCCGTCGGGAGCCAGGGGCGCCGGGGAGCTTCCGGCGTTCACAGCGATACCGTACTCGCCCGGCGCGGAGGGACCCGACCTGCGTGTCGGGCTGGGACGGCCCGACGTCGTCTACATCCGCGTGATCGAGGGGGGCGAGCCGGTCGTCTACGCAGGCGCTGTCTTCTCGTTCTACGAGCTGTCACCGAACGACCCGCCCACCTCGAGGACGTCCGACTGGACGGACCTCATTCTCGACGGCCGCGTGGAGCGGCCCGAGTGGACCTCCGACTATCTGCGGGAGTAGCGCGCCTACTCCGGACGGAATGAGAGCGCCGCGGCGATCGTGAAGAGCGCCGCGAAGCCTGCGAGGACCGCCGCGTCGGTCGACACGTCGGCGAACCCGTAGCCCCTTCCCACCATGTCGTGGAGAGCGTCCATGGCCCAGCCCGTCGGGACGACGTGGCCGACGATCTGGTATGCACGGGGTGTGATCTCGAGGGGCCACCAGAGACCTCCGAGGGCGCACATGGAGAGCGCGAGCAGGAGAGAGAGACTCTCGGCCTGTCTCGAGTTCCTGGCCCAGGAGCCGATGAGCACCGAGAGCCCGGCCACGGCAGCCACGAACGTCCCACCGACGAGTGCGAGGCCCGCCGGCGTGTCGCCCCAGTCGACACCGAAGGCGAACCTGCCGAGAGCGATCAGAAAGACCAGCTGACCCGCACCGATCAGCATGCGGAACAGGAGATTGGCGATGATGATCTCCGACCTCAGGGCCGGCGTCGTGAAGAGCCGTCTGAGCGTGCGCTCCCTCCGCTCCTCGACGAGCATCGTCGACATCATGAGGCCGTTCAGCAGGATGAACATGAGCGCCATCGCCGGGCTCGAGTGAGCGAACCCCGTGGCGGGAACGTCGTCCGATCGACCCTCGCGCCCCAGAGTCTCCGCAGTGACCGTCATCGGCGCGGGGTCCCATGAGCGGTCGGCATGGGCCCTGGCGCTCTCCGCGAGAGCCGATCGAAGCTCCGGGGAGGGATCGCCGCGGAGTTCCACCCTCGCGTCGACGGCCAGGGCGCCGGCCATCTCTGAGACGTTCATCCGCGAGACGATCCGGTCGACGGCCTCCCTCGTCTTGTGAGGATTGAGTCTCTCCGGGTTCCTCACGAACTCGAGCGTCGCCGTGCTTCCCGAGGCGAGCGAGTCGGAGAAGCCGGCCGGCACGATGAGCGCCGACGAGCGCTCACCGTCGGCGACCAGCGAGCGGACGCGCTCGATGTCGTCGCCGTCTCCGACGGGGGCCTCGCGCATGACGCCGATCGACCCGTCGGCCTCGATGGCGTCGATGAGCTCGGCGCCCCGGGGGCCGCCGTCGAGATTGAGAACGGTCACCAGATAGGTGACCTCTTCCGGCGAGACGTCGTCGCCTCCGCCGCCGCGGAACGCGATACCCATGAAAAAGGTGAACGCCACCGGCATGACAAGCAGCCACACGAGGGCGGCCCGGTCGGCGGCGACGAGTCTGAGGTTGTGGACCACGAGTCCGGCGATCCGACGCACCGGGTCACCTCCTGGACAAGAGCCCGACGGACAGGCCGAACAGAACGGATGAGATGGCCAGGATGATCACGATCTCCTGCCAGATCCCGGCGAGCCCGGCGTCATGGAAGATGAGCGTTCTGAAGCCGGACTGCGCCCAGTAGTTGAACGTGAACCGCGCGATCCTCCTGAGGAACTCCGGCGCCTGCTCGACGGGCCACATGCTGCCGCCCACGAGCGACATGACGAGGATCACCGTCGTGCCGACCTGATCCGTCTGACGGCCCGTCCTCGCGACCGAGGCGATGAAGACCGCGACCGAGGTCGCTCCGGCGGCCGTGACGAGGACCATGAGGAACACGGCAACCGGGTCGCTTCCCCAGTCGACACCGAACAGAAGACGCGTCAGGACGACCAGTACCAGAAGCTGGACGGCGGCGAAGACGAACGAACCGAGGAGCTTCCCACCGATGAGAGACGAACGTGTGAGGGGCGTGGTGAGGAGCCTCCAGTAGGTTCCCGCCTCTCGTTCCTCGTGGATTGTCTTGGCGCTTCCCAGAAGCGTGAAGAGCAGAAAGACGACGGCGAACGACGGGGCGAAGTAGGCGTGAGCGTCGATGTCTCTCGTCGTCTGATCGACGTCGTCGATGACGATCGGCTGTTCCTCCCACGTCTCGGCCATGTGCTGGAAGACGTAGCCCCAGAGCTCGAACTCCTCGGAGTCGGAGAGGGGCCGTTCGCCGTCGAGAGCCTGATAGACGGACCTGGCGAGTACCGTCCCGGCCGAGACGTAGGTGGCCGTTCTCCTGGCCAGCGCTTCGCCGATGCCGGCCTTGACCATGCTGACCGGGTCCTTGAGAACGCGAAGCTCGACGTTCTCACCGTCGCGGAACGACTCGAACAGGCTGTCGGGGAGGACGACCGCCGCCGAGAGGTCGCCCTTCGCGACCGCGCTCCTTGCCTCGTTGGAGGGAAGTACCTCGGCCTCGAAGATGTCGATGCGTGACAGGAGCGCCGCCGCCATCCCGGCGACCAGATCCCCGTCCTCACGTTCGACGACGGCGAGCCGGACCGTCGAGATGCCGCTGTCGCTCGAGAAGGCGAACCCGATGATGCCGATGAGCACGATGGGAAGGAGGATGGCCAGCACCAGCGCGTTCCTGTCCCTGACACGGATCCGGATGTCCTTGAGGGCTACCGTGAGGGCCTTCATCAGGACGCGCCTTTCCCTTCGCTCTCCTGTCCGGCACCGAGCGATCGGCCGGTCAGGTGCAGGAAGACGCTCTCCAGGTTCGGGGCGTCGACCTCGACCGACCTGATCGCGACGCCCGACTCCGTCAGGCGCTCGACCAGGGTCGGCAGGAGTCGGGAGCCGGACTCGGCGTTGATCTTCGCGACGCGATCATCGACCGACGTTTCGAGAACGCCCGGCAGCTCATCGAGCGCTGCCAGGCGCGCGGCATCGATCCCGTCGGCCTCGACGGTGATCGTGTCGGTCGCTCCGATCTGCGCGACGAGCTCGCGCTGCGTCCCGATGGCGATCAGCTTCCCGCCGTCGACGATACCGACGCGGTCACACAGGAACTCGGCCTCCTCCAGATAGTGCGTCGTGTAGAGGATGGTCAGTCCCTGGTCGTTGAGGTCCCTGGCGAGGTCCAGCAGGCTCCTGCGTGTCTGCGGGTCGATGCCCACGGTGGGCTCGTCGAGGAAGAGGACCTCCGGGTCGTGCAGAAGGCCGACCGCGATGTTGATCCGCCGTTTCATCCCTCCCGAGAACGTATCGATCCGCGTGTCGGCCCTTTCGCTGAGGCCGACGACATCGATGAGCTCACCGGCCCTCCGCGAGAGCGCGTCACCGGACAACCCGTACATGCGCCCCCAGAAGAGCAGGTTCTCCCGAGCCGAGAGCGTCTGGTAGAGGGCGATCTCCTGGGGGACGACCCCGATGCGCGACCTGACCTCGATCGAGTCCCGGGTCACGTCGTGGCCGGCCACGTGCGCCGTTCCGGTGGTCGGCGGGACCAGACAGGACAGAATCGAGATGATCGTGGTTTTTCCTGCGCCGTTCGGACCGAGAAGCCCGAAGATCTCGCCGCGCCCAACGGCGAAGGAGACGTTGTCGACGGCCCTGATGCGGCCGTAGTCCTTCACGAGACCGTCGACCTGGACAATGGGTCGGCTTTCCATGCGACGCTCCGGTCGTGTGGCGAATCCGGTCAGACGACTGAACGCTCTCCGGCTGTTGCTCCGTCGGCGAAGCGGCGGAGGTTCAGACGGTCGATGTCGAGGTCGGGACGCTCGCCCGTGATGAGCTGGGCGAGAAGCGATGAGACCTTTGGGGCGATCATGAAGCCGTGCCCGCTGAAACCACAGGCCTGGATGAACCCGTCGACCTCGGGCACGTGCCCGAGGATCGGCTGTCCGTCGGGGGTCGCATCGTAGAGACCGGCCCACTGGCGGACGATCTTGACCGACGCGAGCCTCGGCATGAGGCGGCCGAGCTTCCGGCTCATGGTCGTCAGGAAGTCGAGGCTCGAGGTCTGGTTGAAGCCCGGCTGCTCGTCGGGGTCGGCGAATCCGCCGATGACGGCACCGTGCCTGGTCTGCCGGAAGTAGATGCCGAAGCTGAACGAGATGACCATCGGATCGAGGAAGCGCTCGACCGGCTCAGTGACGAGGATCTCCCGGCGCCAGGGGGTGATGGGCAGTTCGATACCGGCGGTCCTGGCGAGGAGCAGCGAGTGGCTGCCCGCCGCGTTGACGACGACCGGCGCGCTGACGGTGCCGCGCTCGGTCTCGACACCGGTGACACGCCCGCCCTCGACGAGCACGCGGCCGACCGGGGTGAAGAGCTCGAACTCGACCCCGAGCCTGCGGGCGGCATCTGCGTAGGCCTGGGTGGTGAGGAACGGGTTTGCGCTTCCGTCCGACGAGCAGTAGGTGGCCAGTCGCACGCCGCGCGTGTCGAGGCCGGGGGCGGCCCGGTCCCGTATCTCCGTCGGCGTCAGGACCTCGACGTCGAGACCCAGTCCGCGCTGGAGTTCGACGTTCGCCTCGAACTGACGGACGTCGTCGTCCGTATAGCCGAGGACCAGATAGCCCCCCTGGAGGAACTCGATGTCGCGGTCGAGCTCGTCCTCGAGCCCCTTCCAAAGCGCCATGCTCTCGATCGCCAGACGGGCGTTCGGCTCGGTGCTCCACTGCTGACGGATGCCCCCGCCGCAGCGGCCGGTCGCCCCGCTCGAGAGATAGCTCGCCTCGAGCACGACACAGTTCGTCATGCCGCGCTTCGCGAGGTAGTAGGCGAGGGAGGAGCCGACGACGCCCCCTCCTATGATGACGCAGTCAGCGGTTCTCCTCATCGCTCCGGCCTGCCAGCACGCCGATCTCGATGGGACGCGCGGGAGGTCTCACGGCCGGCCGGCCGATCTCCTCGATCGTTCGCCCCGTCTCCTCGGCGATGATCCTCGTGATGAGACGCGTGCATGTCCGGCCCTGACAGGGCCCCATGCCGCATCGCAGAATGCGTTTGATCTCCTCGGTCGTCGTCAGTCCCGAGCGGACCGCCTCCACGATCTGCCCGTACGTCACGTCCTCGCATCGGCAGATGACGACGTCGTCCTTCATGGCGTCTCTCTCCTCACGAAGTGGCGGACGTCCATCGCCTGGCTCTTCGGCACCTCGAGGGACACGATCGGCGTGCGGTCGAGCGCCTTCGCGTCGAGAACGCGGAGCACCTTCGCCTCTCCGATCACCTCGCCCGCCCGGTCGAGCGTCGTGACGGTCTCTCCCTTGTCCGGAAGCGGGCGGAACTCGTAGGGGAGCATGACCGTGGCGTCCTCACCCTCGCGGCTCATGTCGACCACGAAGATGGCCAGCCCCGGACACGCACTGATGCAGATGCCGCAGCCGTCGCACAGCGCGTGGTCGACGGCCGGCGAATCGTTCAGATCGCCCTCGATCGAGATCGCGCCCTTCGAGCAGGCCGCGACGCACGGATTGCAGGGGATGCGCTCGACGCACTCGACCATCACGACCGGTCCCTGCTTCAGACGCTCGTCCGACGGCCGGACCGCCCGCAGGTTCTTCTCATCGAGGATGCCGTCACGCCTGTGACTCATCTGTTCCTTCCCGGTTCTTCAGCGCGAACATCCGTTCCTTGCCGTAGCGCGGCTGGCGTCCGAAAGGACCGGCGCGGAGCGCAGCAAGGCCCGCGGCCGCCTCGCTGACGAGCGCGTCGATCTTCGCCGGATCGCCCGCACCGAGACGCTTCGCAGCGGCGAGGCCCGCGAGGCGCCCCTCGAGCATCGCGGTCGAGGCCTCCTCGATTCCCGAGGCGTCGCCAGCGATGTAGAGACCCGGGATCGATGTCTCGAGGTCCGGACCGTGAACGGCGACGCGTCCGCCGAGCTCTCGGACGTGGGCCTCCCTCGTTCCGGCCTGGAACGCGAGCTCAACGTTCGGGGTCAGCCCGACGGCGAGACAGATGGTGTCGACATCGAGCCTGCGCTCCGTACCGTCGACAGGCCGCCACGACTCGTCGACCTCGACGACCTTGGCGCCCGTCACCGTCGTCTCGCCCTCGGCGCGCACGATCGTGTGCGACGTCAGAATGGGGACTCCGGCCCGCCTGATCTTCGCGGCGTGGACGTGGTAGCCTCCGACCTCCGGCATCCCCTCGATGACGGCGGCGACCTCGACCCCGGCCTGCAGGAGCTGGTAGCTGACGATGAGACCGATGTTGCCGGCGCCGACCATCAGCACCCGGTCGCCCGGTACGACGCCGTGGACGTTCATGAGCGTCTGGACCGCGCCCGCACCGTAGACGCCGGGGAGGTCGCTGTTCTCAAAGGCGAGCATGTTCTCCGACGCCCCGGTCGCCACGATGATCGTCTCGGGGGAGAGACGGCGATGCCTTCCCTCGACGAGCAGCGAAAGCGTCAGGTCGTTGTAGAGGCCGAGGGCTGTCGTGCCCAGCATGAGCTCGACCGGCAGTTCCTCGAGCTCCGAAAGGAGCTTCGGACCGATGTCGACCCCGCGGACCCGGGCGTGATGTTCGCGCGAGCCGAAGAACATGTGGGTCTGCTTGATGAGCTGTCCGCCGGCCGTCTGGTTCTCGTCGATCACGACCGACCTCACCCCCAGTCGGCCGGCTGCGATGGCCGCCGAGAGCCCGGCCGGACCGCCGCCGACGACGGCGAGCGGTACGTCTCCAAGGCTCTCGCCCGGAGCCTCGCCCCACGCCACGATCGGGACCCCGTCGGCATCGGCCGGGGCGTCGCCGCCCGGGTGTCCTCCGTCCGGAACGGTCCCCTTCGTTCTCTGGGTCTCGACCCGCATGCCCTCCTCGAGCGGCGTGATGCAGGTCATGACGTTCGGCACGCCGTTCACCGTCATGAGGCAGGAGGAGCAGCGGCCGATGGCGCAGAAGAAGCCGCGCGGACGCCCGAGCCGGATGCTCTCCCGGAGGACGCGCACGCCGGCCGCGTGGAGGGCCGCCGCGATCGTCTCTCCCTCGCAACCGCGAAGACGGCGGCCGTCGAACTCGAACTCGATCTCGCGGCCGCGCTCGAATGTGAGAATGGGATGACGGTCGATGCGCACGAAGCGACTCCGCACGGAACGCGCGCGGGAACGACGAATCCGTTGCCACCCGCGCGACTGGGGTCTACAATGAGGGTCGGAGCAAGGCCGCCTCGACCCCGGGACGACCCTCAATTCTGAAGAGCTTACCACCCACGCGCCGCGCCGGGCAACCCGAAACGCCCCGGCGCGATCGCCCTGTCCGGGAGATCTCTGGTATGGGAGACCGCGACCGACCCGCCGGCCTGACGATCGCTGGATCGGACTCCTGCGGGGGCGCCGGCATCCAGGCCGACCTCAAGACGATGCTCGCGCTCGACGTGCACGGCACGAGTGCGCTGACCGCCGTGACGGCGCAGAGCACCGGCGGCGTGCGCATGAGCGCGACGCTCGCTCCGGAGATGGTCGCGTCGCAGATCGACGCCGTCCTGGAGGACGTGAGGCCGGCGTCCACCAAGACCGGCATGCTGGCGTCGAGCGCCGTCATGGAGGCGGTCGCCGAGCGCGTCGCCTCGCACGCGCTGGAGAACCTGGTCGTCGATCCCGTGATGGTGGCGACCTCCGGCAGTCTGCTCATTGAGGAGGACGCGGTCGCGACCATGCGGGACACGATCGTCCCGATGGCCACGCTCGTCACACCGAACATCCCGGAGCTCGAAACCCTCACGGGACTGACCGTCGTCACAGAGAAGGACATCGAGAGGGCGGCAGCACGACTCCTTGGGTCGGGGGCCCGGAACGTTCTCGTCAAGGGGGGACATCGCGACGGCCCCGCCGTCGACATTCTCCATACGGAGCGGGGCGCCGTCAGGTACGCTTCGGAGCGGATCGGTGTGGGCACCCTCCACGGCACCGGGTGCACGGCGTCGGCCGCCGTGGTGTCGTATCTCGCCAGGGGGTTCGACCTCGAGGACGCCGTCGGTCGCGCCAAGCGCTTCGTGACCGAGGCCATACGGGGCGCGTTCGCCGTCGGGGGTGGCGGGTCGCTGCTCGACCACGCCGGAGCCGGGCGGACCGCGCGTCGTTCGGAGGGGAGGGAGCCCGCATGAAGCACGTCTTCGGACCGGTGCCGTCCCGTCGTCTGGGATACTCGCTCGGGCTCGACGCCATCCCGGCCAAGGTCTGCACCATGGACTGCGTTTACTGCGAGCTGGGACCGACGACCGACCGGACCGTCTGCAGGAAGGAGTGGGTCGACGTCGACGCGATCCTCAGGGATCTCGAGGCGCGGATCGCCGACGGCGTCAGGGTCGACACGGTCACGCTGTCGGGCTCGGGCGAGCCGACCCTGAACGACCATCTGGGAGAGCTCATAGACGGGGCCCGGAGGCTCTCCGACCGTCCCGTCGCGGTCCTGACGAACTCGAGCCTCATGACGGACGACGCCGTGTGCAGCGCACTCATGCGCGCCGACATCGTCGCACCGTCGCTCGACGCCGTGACACCTCAGCTGTTCGAGCGCATCAACCGGCCTCATCCGTCGCTCGACGTCGCCGCCATAGAACGGGGCGTCCGCGAGTTCACGGCCGCCTTCGCGGGGCAGGTCCTGCTCGAGATCGTCTTCGTCAGAGGGATGAACGACGCGCCCTCCGAGGTCGAGAGGCTGGCGGAGAGTGTCGCCTCGATCGACCCCGACGTCGTCCACGTCAACACGGTCGTGAGGCCCCCTGCCGTCGAGGGTATCGAGGGGCTGACGGCCGGCGAGCTCGACCGTGTCGCCGGACATCTGGGTCCTCGAGCGGAGGTGATCGCCCGGCCCAGGCTGGGAACCCAGAGCGCCTCGGGGGAGACGGTCGACGCGCTCGTGGAGATGGCGTCGAGGCGACCCGTCACGATGGAGGACATCGTGTCGGCGCTCGGCGTGTCGAGACCCGAGGCGGCCAAGATCGTGGGTGATCTGATCGACCGCGGGCTCTTAGAGCTTGTCCGTCACGACGAAAAGCGTTACTATTGCTCCAGACCGGAGAGGGGGCGCCAGTGAAATTCGCGATCAAGGGGTTCGATCAGATGTCCCTCGTGGACTGGGACGGTATGGTCGCGACCACCTTGTATGTCTCCGGCTGCAACTTCCGATGCCCCTACTGCCACAACTCCGGTCTGGTGCTCTTCCCCGACGAGTTCACCACCATCCCCCTGGATGACGTGCTCGACTACGTCAACGAGCACAACGACTTCCTGGACGGTGTCGTCATCACGGGCGGCGAGCCGCTGATGCACGGCGACATCGGTGAGCTGGCCTACCTGATCCACGAGGCCGGTGTCGACGTCAAGATCGACACGAACGGCTCGTTCCCCGAGCACCTCGAACGTCTGATCGAGGACGAGCTCGTCGACTACGTAGCCATGGACGTGAAGGCCCCGCTCGACTTCGACTCCTACACCAGGAGCGCAGGTATCGCCGACCGGCGGGCCCTCGAGCGCGTGCGCGACTGCGTCGATCTCCTGCTGGAGGGACGGGTCGACTACGAGTTCAGGACGACCGTCGTTCCGGCCCTGCACAGGGCCAGCGACCTCGAGCTCATCGCGGAGCAGATCAAGGGGGCGAGGAAGTTCGTCATCCAGAACTTCATCGCCCGGGACCCTATCGACCCGGAGTTCGAGGAGGAGACCTCCTATAACGAGGAGCGTCTCGACGAGTTCAAGGAGCTCTTCAGGAAGTCGGTCGACGAGTGTCTCGTCCGAGGCTGAGCACGACGTCGACCACCTGCCGCTAGCGACGCCCGCCCGTCTTTCTGCGACGACCCACGTTGATGCGACGCCCGTACTTCCTCGGTCCGGGCAGCAGCGTCTTGCGTGAGTACATCCTGTCTCTGATGTCCTTCACCTTGCCTTCCGGCCCGGAGCCGTTCTCGACTCTCGACGACCCTCTCAGAAGAAGGGCCGCTCCGTAGAGCGACGCGGCGACGAGCGGGGCCTGGCCCCACTGGCCGAGCGCGAGTCCCCACAGGCCGAAGATCAGCCCGGCGGCGACGTGAGCCCAGTGTGCCCACGGCCGCACGCGGGGCGACGAGACGTTCAGGACCGAGAGCGCCGCCAGGGTCGTCGGCGGAACCAGGACGCCGAGGGGAGCGAACAGCAGGAGCGGCAGGTCGATCCCGTAACCGGGGTAGACGAGAGCGTAGATGAAGGTCGCGAGCGAGACTGCGACGCGGACCTTCGGCGCGCCGGTGAACGAGAGGTCGGAGCGGGGACGGACCGCCTCGAGGACCCAGACGGACGCGAGGACGACCGCGGCGACTCCCATGATCCGGGTATCCGTCGAGCGGAGGAGCAGCCACGCCGAGGTCGCGAACGCGGCCGCGCAGAGGATGGACGGCGCCCGGCCCAGGTCGCGGCGCAGCCAAAGGAAAATGGCGCCGAGGATGAAGAGGAGGTGGTGGAGGGCGGCGAAGGCGGCGCCGTCGGCTGCGACGGCGAGCAGTGCTGCCTCGTCCATGCTCTCTCCCTTCTCTCTCAGCGCCCCCTCGCATAGCGCGCGAGAGCGTCCCTGTGTGTCCGGAAGGCGATGTCGTCCGGGAGACTGTCCAGCGGGAAGTAGCGGGCCTCCGAGGCGTCGTCGCCCGGCCGGAGGCGGCCGCCGACCACCCGTCCGGTGAATGCGATGCTGACGACCGGCGTTCTGGGGTCCTCTCGGGACGCCCAGGTATCGAAGACCCCTGTGATCTCGATGTCGAGGCCGGTCTCCTCCCGAACCTCGCGGGCCGCGCTTCCGGCCGGATCCTCGCCGGGCTCGACGAAGCCGGCCGGCAGGCACCACGCTCCCTCACCGGGCGGATAGCGGCGCCTGACGAGGAGAACCTCGCCGCCTCGCTCGATGATCGTGCAGGTGACCGGCGCGGGGGGGAGGTAGAGCACGTATCCGCACGCCGCGCACCTCAGCCGAACGCTGTCGCGCACTCTTCGTGCCCTCAAGCCCCCGGCGCAGCGCGGGCAGTGCCGGAGCCCCTCGTAGTTCACCTGCTCGTCGAGAACGCCCGCACCCCCGGCGCCGGCCGCGAGGCCCGTCGCCATCATAGTGACGAGGTCGCCGAGCGCTGCACGGGGTCCGTCGGCCGCGCAGACGGCGGACACGACGGCGGCGAACTCCGCACCCGCCGCGAACACCTCCCGCAGGCTGCCGACACCGATGCCGCCGATGGCGACGATGGGTGGACGCTCCCTCATGCAGGAGAGCTCCCGGACTCCTCCGAGCCCGAGCGGCTCCCGGCCTGTCTCCTTCGTGGCCGTGGGGAACACCGGCCCCGAGCCGACGTAGTCGGCACCCGATGCACTCGCCCTCCGGAGTTCCTCCGGGCTGGCGGCCGAGAGTCCGACGATGGCGTCGCCGACCAGTTCCCGTGCCTCGTCGATCGGCACGTCGATACGTCCGAGATGGACACCGTCGGCGCCCGACCCGG
>WJMD01000146.1 GCA_014728125.1 Candidatus Effluviviaceae Genus V sp. | reverse complement strand
CAGAAGCGAGCTCTTACCGGCCCCGCTCGGGCCGGCCAGCACCGAGAACCGCCCCGCAAGCTCATGCCGGAGTTCCTCGACCCCGTCGCCGCTGATCGCGCAGGTCGGCAGCACAGTGTAGCCCGCCGCCTCATAGGGCGCGGCCGCCTGCTGCACTGTTCGCGGATCGACGAGATCGGTCTTGTTGAGCACGACAACGGACTCGAGACCGGCGTCCTCCGCGATGACGAGGTAGCGGTCGAGCAGTCGCCTGTTCAGGCGCGGTCGCCTGAAGGAGGCCACGGCCACGAGTCTCTCGACGTTGGCGACGATGATCTGCTCGAAGTCCGAGGCCGTACCTGGAAGGCGTCGCGAGAGCCGCGTGTCGCGGTCGAGCACGTCCTCGATGACCCACGTCTCATCGTCGACCTTCGAGACGGCGACGCGGTCGCCCGGGACGAGCAGCTTCTCGCCCGGCCCGAGATCGGCGAAAAGCCGCGCCCGGACCGAGCACCGGACGGTCCTGCCGTCGAGGAAGACGTCCCACTTGTCGTGATACGAGGCGAGCACCTGGCCCTTCAAGGTCCCCGCGTCTCCCCCGCCGCTCGCGGTCGCACCCTCGGGACGGCTGCCCGGGGTCACGAGCGGCTCTCCGGACCGGCTTCCTTGAGCCTGCACATCTTCTCGGCGTAGTGGGCCTCGAGCCGCGGGTGTTTCTCACCCGGTTCCATCCTGCCGCTCCGTATCCGGATGTCGTCGACGATCGAGAAGATGGCCGGGATGACGAAGAGCGTCAGCACCGTGGCGAAGGCGAGGCCCCATGCGAGCGACGCGGCCATCGGTCCCCACGTCACGGAGACGCCGCCCCAGCCCAGGGCGAGCGGCATGACCCCGAGGATCGTCGTGATCGACGTCAGGAGAATCGGTCTCAGACGCATGCATCCGCCCTGCACGACCGACTCCCACCTGCCCACGCCCTCGTCACGCGCCCTCTTGATGAAGTCGATGAGGACGATCGAGTCGTTCACCACGACGCCGGCCAGCGCGACGATGGCAACGCCGGCGTTCAGCGTGAACGGATAGCGCATCACGACGAGGCCGACGATGACACCGATGAACGCGAACGGCACCGTGAACATGATGATGAGCGGCTGTATGAACGACTGGAACTCGGTGCCGAGGATGAGGTAGATGAGCAGGATCGCCACGCCGAAGGCCATGAGGAGCGACATGAACGACTCCTGCGTCTCCTGGAACTCGCCTCCGAAGTCGAGACGATAGCCCGGGAACCGCTCCGAAACGTCCGAGAACTCGTCCATCAGGAAGCGATTGACCTCGGTCGACGTCGTGCCCTCCTCGACGTCGGCCGTCACGGTGACGATGCGCTCTCCGTCACGCCGGTTGAGCTCTGCGGGCGCGGCGGCGACCTGGAGGGTCGCCACGTTGGCGAGCGGCACATCAACGCCGGCAGGCGTCGCGATCATCATGTGGCGAAGGTCGTCGAGATCCCTCCGGTCCTCCTCCTCCAAGCGGACGATCATGTCGATCTCGTCGTCGCCCGAGCCCCGGTACTTCGTCGCCTCCGTCCCCTCGAAGGCAGTGCGCACGGCCGAGGCGATGTCCGAGACCGAGAGACCGTAGAGAGCCGCCTCGTCCTGGATGATGTCGACGCGAAGCTCCGACTTCCCGGGCGTCAGGTCGTCGTCGATCTCGACGACCCCCGGGTATCCTGCGAGCGCGTCCTGCATCTGCCCGGCGATGCGCTCGAGCACGCCCGGGTCCTCGCCCTTGACGCGAACCTCGACGGGCTTGCCCGAAGGAGGTCCCTGCTGCGGCCGTGTGAGCGAGAGCGACGTGAGACCAGGCACGCGCGACATCCTCTCGCGGAGGTCGTCCATGATCTCGATGTCGGTCCGCTCGCGCGTCTCACTGTCGGTGAGGTCGACGTCGAGCTGCATGTTGTGCGTGGCCAACTGCCCCCGGTAGTTCGCGATCATGAAGCCGACGCGGGTGACGACGGCCTCGACCTCCCCTTTCGGCAGCGAGAAGAGGATGTCCTCAAGAGCCATGGCCGCGCGGTCTGTGATCTCAATCTTCGTGCCGATCGGCAGTTGCGCCCGGATCTCGATCGCGTCGACGTCCTCCTCCTCGAAGATGGATATGTCGAGCGTGAAGAAGAGGCCGATGGCGACGAATGCGAGCAGGAAGACGGCGCCGAGCGTGAGGTAGCGGCGCTTGAGCGCCCTCCGGAGCAGGCGCTCGTAGCGCGTCGTGAGCCCGAGGAAGGTCGGATGACACTTGTTCTGCTTCGTCGCCACGCGGGCGAAGTCGGCCATGTGCGACGGCAGGATGAAGAGCGCCTCGACGAGAGAGGCGAGGAGCGCGAACGTGACCGTCTTCGGGATCACGCTCATGAACTTGCCCCACGTCCCGGTCATGAGCAGGAGCGGCAGGAAAGCCGCCACGGTCGTCAGGACGGCGGCGGTGACCGGCGCCTGGACCTCCTTCGTGCCGACGATCGCCGCCTGTTTGGGCGACATACCCTCCTCGAGATGCCGGTAGATGTTCTCGATGACGATGATCGCGTCGTCGACCAGCATGCCGAGGACGAGCACGAGCGAGAAGAGCGAGATGGTGTTGACCGTGATACCGGAGGCGTTCATCAGGATGAACGCGGCGAAGAAGCTGAACGGAATACCGATGACCGCGAGGATCGAGTTCCTGAGCCCGACGAAGATGAAGAGCGTGAGCGAGACGAGGATGACGCCGAAGAGCGCGTTCCTCTGGAGGATGGCCAGCGTGTCCCTGACCTCGATGGACGTGTCGTTCCTGACCTCGAACGCGATCGGCTCGGTGACCCGCTCGTCGAACGTCGCGACGACATCTCGAATATCACGAACAACGTTGACGACGCTGCCCTGCCGCTCCTTCGTGGCCCAGAGCGTGACGCTCCGTTCGCCGTCGAGACGCGAGAGTGTCAACCGCTGCTCGAGCGTGTCGCGAACGGTCGCGACGTCCCGGATGCGGATCTGCCGGCCGAACTCGTCCGACGTGATGACGTGGTTCTCGATCTCCTGGATCGACTCGAACTCGCCCAGCGTGCGGACGATGTACTCCGAGTTGCCGAGTTCGATCGTCCCCGCCGGGACGTTGAGGTTCCGTGACGCCAGCGAGCCGACGACCGTGCCGAGCGGGAGCCCGAAGGCTTCCAGGCGATCCGCGTCGACCGCTATCTGGACCTCCCGTTCTCGTGTCCCGACGACGTCGACGCCCTTCACGTACGACACGTCGAGGATGTCCTCCCTAAGGTCCTCGGCGACCTCGCGGAGCACCGTCTCGCTGACCGGCCCGCCGAGACTGACCGAGACGATGGGGATGACCTCGCCGAGCTTGATGGGGATGACCTCGGGATCCTCGGCGTCGTCGGGAATCTCGGAGCGGGCGTTGTCGACCGCCGACCGGAGGTCGAGGATGCGCTGGTCGAACTCGTCGTCGGAGAGGCCGGGCTTGAACCGGACGTCCACGATGGTCCGGCTCTCGCCGGAGACCGAGGAGATGTGCTCGACGTCCTCGACCGTCTCGATCTCCTCCTCGAGCGGCTTCGTGACGAGCGTCTCCATCTCCTCCGGCGAGACGCCGGGGTAGAACACGACCACCACGGCCTCGTCCATGCTGACGTTCGGCAGCATCTCGGCGGGCATGCTGAAGAACGTCGAGACGCCGACGATGATGACGGCGATGAAGAACAGGTTGACGAGGACGGGCTGCCGGACTGAGAACTCGCCGATGGTCATCTAGAAGCTCTCCCCCGCCGGGACGTCGCCCGGCTCGGAAGCGGCGGGCGCGATGGCGCGTCCTCCTTCCGGGTCGTTCCGTATGCTGACGGGCACGTTCTCGCTGAGCTGGTCGTAGCCGAGCACGACCAGAAGATCGCCCGGGACGAGTCCCTCCTCAACGACGACGCGATCGCCGAGCACGTCGCCCAGGCGGACGCGCCGGAGCTCGGCCAGCGAATCGGCGACCACGAAGACGGCGGGCTCCCCGTAGCGGTCGACGACCCAGTCTCGCACGATCACGACCGCATCCCTGAACGTCTCGGTTGCGATGGTGACCTCCGCTACCATGCCCGCCCTCAGGGACCCGTCGGGATTCCTGAGCACGACCCCGGCCGGGAACGTCTTCGAGCGGTCCCGGGCCCGGGGCCCCACGTATTCGATGCGACCTCGGAACTCGCGGCCGGGAAGCGAGCGGACCGTGACAGCGGCTGTCCGGCCCGGACGCACCGCGACGGCCTGTTCCTCCGTCAGGCCGATCTCGATCTCGAGGACCTCCGTGTTGACGACGTGAGCCACGGGCGACCCCACGTTGATGAGGTGGCCGACCTCCGCCTGCACAAAGGCGACCGTCCCGTCGATCGGCGACTCGATGGCCGTGTTCCGGAGCCCGCGCTCGGCGCTGCCGTACGCCGCCTCCGCGGCCAGGAAGGCGCTCTCGGCCGCCCTGTAACGAAGCTCCGCGGCGTCGAAGGCGGCCTGCGAGATGTCGCCCCCTTCGAGAAGCGCCTTCGAGCGGTCGTAGCCCCGCTCTGCATCGGCCAGGTCGGCCTCGGCGGCAAGAAGCTGCGCCTCGGCCTGCCTGAGGGCGAGACGCGCGAGCTCGTCGTCGAGACGAACGAGCAGCTCTCCCTCCGCGACCTCGTCCCCGACGGTCACGAGCACCTCTGCGACGCGGCCGGTCGCCTCCGCGCTGATGGGGATGTCGTCCCTCGCCTCGAGCGTTCCCGTCGCGGTGACCGTGGCCACCGCGTCCTCCGGCTCGATCGCGAGGACCTCGACCGGCACGGCCTCGGGGCCCCGCGCGGTCTCCTCACCCCCTCCCCCGCCGCACCCGGATACGAGCGCCGCCAGGAGCAGCACGAACAACAGTCTTCTCATCACTCGGCTCCCGTTGTCGTGTCGGGGTCGTTCCCGACGTAGCGTTCCATCTCAGCGGCGGCCACGAGACAGTCGTAGAACGCGTTGACGTGACCCACCCGGGCCCGGTCGAAGAGCACCCGTGCATCGACCAGCTCCGTGTAGGGAGCCATGCCCTGTTCGTATCGACCGGTGACGTTCTTGAGATGCTCCTCGGCCTGCTCACGTTCCTGCTCGGCGGCGTCGAGGGCCCTGAAGGACAGCCTGAGCCGCGCGGCCGCGTTTCTGAGCGCCGCGATGAGCCCGCGCTCCCCGGCCTCCCGTCTGTGCATGGCCGCCAGGTGGTTCCTGCGGCTCTCCTGATAGCCCGACCAGTTACCGAAGCCTGTGAAGATCGGGAACTCGAGCGCCAGGGTGACCGACCATGCGGTCTCGTCGTCCGGCTCGATGTCGTCGTCGGCCTTCCAGCCGTACGAGCCCGAGGCGTTGAGCGACGGGAAGAACGCGCCGCGGGCGATCGTCACCGACGACCCGCTGACCTTCGTCGAGGCGGCGAGCGCCTGGAAGTCGGGATTGCCGGCAAGGAGTTCGCGGGCCCGTTCCTCACTGAGGTCGGGGCCGCTGAGGAACTCTCCGTATCGCACCCTGATCCCGGGCAGCGCGCCGGGCTCGACGTCGGCCAGCGTCCAGACGGTGTCGAGCGGGGCGCCGAGGACGTCGGCCAGGGCGGTCCGTGCCAGGAAGACCCTGTTCTCCGCATCGGCCAGCGACCGCTGGTCCTGCGAGAGCACGACCCTCCACCTGAGGACCTCGGCCCTGCTCACGAGACCGACATCGAACTTGCTCTCGGCCGCCTCGACGTTCTCCTGTGCCGCCTCGACCGCCTCCTTCGAGACACGAAGCACGGCCTGCGCGCGCAGGACGTTGAGATACGCCTCCTCCGCGTCGACCGTGACGTCCCGCGCGCTCGACCGATAACCCTGGTAGGCGGCATCCCGCGCCCCGGAGGCGGCTCCGACCGCCCCCCAGAGCCTGCCGCCGTTCCAGATCGGCATCCGGGCGTTGAAACTCGTCTCGTAGGTCGTCTCGTAGACGAACGGCTCGATGTCCGCACCGAACTCGTCCTCGAAGAAATCGATCGATGCGTTCGACCGTTCGTATGTGTCGGGATCGATGCGCCGGGCGGTCGATGAGAGGCTGACGGAGGGAAGAAGCTGTGCCCGGGCTCCCCAGAGTCCCCATCCGGCGGCGTCGTAGTCCTCCCGGGCCGCCCTGAGTGAGAGGTTGTTCCTCTGCGCCATCTCGACGGCCTCGTCGAGCGTGAGCGTCTCCACCTGTGCCCAGGCGGGCCACATCGGGACGACGAGGGTCAACGCGAGCAGGAAACAGAACGTGCTTCCGGTTCTCACCACTCCACCTCCCCGCGCCGGGCGGACGACGACGTGGGCGTCGGTCCCAACCGGCGGTAAGAGCGTCATATGCCACTGGGGACTATATACAGGAGCCTTCGGCGAGAGGCAAGTCAGGAAAGCGTTCGCCCGGAAGAAGCGTCCACGGACGGCCTAGAGTCCCTTCGCGGGCCTGACGACGCGCTTCTCGGTGTACGGGTTGGCCATCAGCCGCACGAGCGAGGCATACCCCACCCGGAACCCGATGACGTCCCCGATGGAGAGCCCGTTCGGCTCAGCGCCCAGGTGGACGACGGTGAGATCGCTCGAGGCCCCTGCGATCGATATTCCCGGATCGATAGGCGTCAGGGTCCCGATGTCGGTGTCGAGCTGTCCCACGGTCACGATGGCCCGGTAGCCGCGCTCGCCGGGCTCGCGGTCCTCCTGCTCGATCGGGGTGAAGGGCGTCGTATCGCTGGTCTCCCCCGCCGGCACGAGGCTCTTCTCCTTGATCTCGACGACCTCCGCGTCGAGCCGAACGGTGTCGCCGCGCAGCCCGCGGATGATCTCGCCCCGCACCGGGTCGGTCCCGAGGAGGATGGCCTCGCCGATCCTGAAGTGGTTGATCTGCTTCGGCAGCTCGCCGTCGATGAGAAGCGGGAGCACCGCGCTCGTGCCTGCCGAGACGAGACTGAGTTTCCGTTCGAACTTGAGCTCGAGGAGTTCGCGGTAGAGCACGAGCTGCATCAGCTGATCGACCGACGGGATGGCGCCTCCAAGACACCCCAGATTGGCCCCGATCCCCACGACCTTGACGCGCTCGAGTTCGAACACCTGCTTGTAGATCTTGAGCAGTGAGCCGGGAAGGATGCCCTCCCTGAGATCACCCAGCTCGATCATCACGACGACACGGTGGGTCCTGTCCTGCCGCTTCGCCTCCTCGTCGAGGGCCGTGATGACATCCAGCTCGGTGTTGAGCGAGACGTCGGACAGCGCGATGACGTCCTCGAGCGCCGAGGTGTGCGGCGGACGCAGGTACCACTTCTCAGCGTCGGGCGCCGCTTCATCGATCGTCCTGAGATTGGAGATCCTCGAGTCGGCCACCGAGTCGACCCCGATCTCGGCCAGACCTTCGATCGACTCCCGGTGGCCGCAGAGCGCCTTCGTCACGACCGTCAGCGTCGCGCCGTGCTTTTCGACCCAGCCCTGCACGGTCCTGTAGTTGTGTGCCAGGGCGTCGACGTCGATGGTGATCCGGTTCATGCCGCGTGCCTCATTTCAAGGTACTTCGAGCTGAACCCGCAGCGCTCGTAGAGGCGCCGGGCCGGGTTGTCGTGCTCGACGTGCAGCTTGATCTCGCCGTCGGCCTCATCGACCGCCCGGCTGACCAGCCTGCCGCCGATTCCCCGGCCGCGCGCGTCCGGAGAGACGGCGACGAAGAGCAGGAGGTTCTCCGGAACGTAGCGGGCCATGCCCGTCTTGAGTATGACGAGCGCGCCGAGAAGAGTCTCATCGCGGGAGGCGACCAGCACGAACCCCCCGCGTCCGGGCTCGTTCGAGAAGGCGTACTCGATGCCCTCGCCGACGACCGGTCGGGGATCCTCGTAGGGCTTCAGACTCTCGTGGAGAAACGCGGTGAGGTGGTCAACGTCCATCCAGTCCGGAAGCTCGGAGGCGTTGTCGGCCCGCGTGATGACGACATCGTCTCCCGCGTCATCAGGACGTGTCCCCGGCATGCGGTGACCTCCCAGTGCATGGAAGAGGGGTAGCAAGCTCGCTCGCGAAAGATGGTCCTGAGCGGGATGATCTGCTGCTCTGGGACCGGAAGATTGCCCGGCAGGGGAATCCCCCGGTCGAAGGGGCTCTCTGGCGGCGAACCGCCGGAGGGTCTTTGCACCATCCAGGAGGAACCGTGGCACAGAGGGATGGCGTTGTCAAGTGATTATCCCGAAGCGACTTAGCAGACAGGCACCAGTCCGCGGGCCCGGCGGGCCCTACTCCGGCCGGATGAGCTCATGCATCGCCGCGTGGATGCGGCCGTTCGTCGCCACGATATCGCCGCGCCGGTGGTCCCACGAGGCGCTGCCGACGTTGGTCACGGTGCCGCCGGCCTCGAGCACGATGAGCCCGCCCGCCGAAACGTCCCACGTCTTGAGACCGAGCTCCCAGAAACCGTCGAGCCTGCCGCACGCCACGTAGACGAGATCGAGCTCGGCCGACCCTCCTCGCCGGACCCCGCGGACTCCGAGCACGAGCCGGTTGAGGTTGGCCAGGTTGTTCACGGTCGTCTCGCTGCGGTCGTACGGAAACCCGGTGGCGACGATGGTCTCCCGCAGCTCGCTCTCCGGGCTCACGGAGATCGCGACCCCGTTCAGGTAGGCGCCCTTTCCCCTCTCGGCCAGAAAGAGCTCGCCGCGCAGCGGGTCGTAGACGACGCCCGATGCGACGACGCCGTCGACCTCGCACGCGATCGCGATCGAGAAGAACGGGTAGCCGTGCGCGAAGTTGTTGGTTCCGTCGAGAGGGTCGATGATCCAGACGGCGCCGCTCGACGAGTCCTCCGGTGACGACTCCTCGGCCACGATGCCGTCGCCGGGGAACCGCTCGCGAACGGCGTCCGTGATGAGACGCTCCGACTCACGGTCTGCGGCCGTCACGAGCTCGCGGCCGTCCTTGGCCCTGATGTCCCCGGGGTGTCCGTACCGCTCGCGGACGATCCCGCCGGCCTCCCGCGCGACGCGTTCGGCCCGCAGCGTCCGCTCCGACAGTCGGGCTCTCAGCGTCTCGTCCACGTTCAACCTCCGCCACGCGTGACAGGTCCAAGAAGCGCGGCCGGGATTGGACCCGGCCGTGGGCATACGCCACATGCTAGCGCGCCCTGCGGCGGCAGGCAAGCCCCGGACGGGGCGCGCAGCGCTCTCGGAGCGCGGTCCGGCGTTCTTGACCACCGACAACACTCCCACTATCATGAGGAGAGAGCAGAGCATGAGGAGATCGCCGGCCGGCGGTCGGACCGCTGGGCCGGCGAGCTGCGTCAGGGACTCCGGGCCTCCGGGCTCCGGCCACGATGAGGGAGGAAGATCCATGAGAAGGGCTATCGTCACCGTCGCCTTCCTGGCGCTCGTCGCGCTCGTCGCGACGGCGACCGCCGGCGAGACCATCAAGCGCGTGCTGCCCGAGAACGGGATGACCGTCATCCTCAGGGAGAACCACGCCGCGCCGGTCGTCAACCTCCGGATGTACGTGAAGGCCGGGAGCATCCTCGAGGGCGAGTACCTCGGATGCGGGATCTCGCACTACTGCGAGCACCTGCTCTCGGACGGCACGACGAACAGGACCCTGGAGGAGATCGAGGAGGAGCTGAACGAGCTCGGCGGCGGCTCCAACGCCTACACGACCAAGGACCACACCTGCTACTTCATCGAGACCTCGCCCGAGCACTTCGACAGGGCCCTCGACATCCTGGCGGACTGGGGTATGAACGCGACGTTTCCCGAGGAGGCCGTCGAGGCGCAGAAGGGCGTGATCACCCGCGAGATCAACATGGGCTACGACGAGCCCGCCCGCCGGGTCTACAACCTCTTCGGCGAGGCGATGTTCCGCTGCCACCCGGCGAAGTACCCTGTCATTGGCTACATCGAGAACTTCGAGGACATCACGCGCGAGGACCTGCTCGCGTACAAGGACCGGATGTACGTGCCGAACAACATGGTCTTCGTGGCCGCCGGCGATTTCGACGCCGTGGAGGCCTACGCGAAGATCCACGAGGCGTTCAGGGACTTCGAGCGGAAGCCGATCGACACGCCTGCTCTCGTCTGCGAGCCGGACCAGCTCGGACGGCGCGTCCGCCGCGAGGAGCGCGACCTCGACATGGCCTACGTCATGATGGGCTACCACACGGTGCCTCTCTCCCACCCCGATCTCTACCCGCTCGATGTGATGTCACACGTCCTCTCCGAGGGCAATAGCTCGCGGCTCCACAGGCGGCTCGTGGACGAGCTGGGCCTGGTGCAGAGCGTGACGAGCTGGTCGCATACGCCCGGCTACGACGCCGGCGTCTTCGCCGTCTCGATGGTGATGGACCCGGCGAACGTCGACCGGGCCATCGAGGTCGTCACGGAGGAGCTCTACGCGCTCAAGGACGACCGCGTCTCGGGCGACGAGATCGAGAAGGCGAAGAAGCTGAAGACGGCCGAGTTCTACTTCGGTCGTCAGGACATGGAGAGTCTGGCGTCGAGCCTGGGAACGTCCGAGATCTCCTCGGGCAACCCGGACTTCGACGAGATCTACGCGGCCGAGATACAGAAGGTGACGGCAGACGAGATACGCGACGTCGCCCGGAAGTACTTCAGCGACGACAACCTCGGCATCGCGATCCTCGCCCCGCCGTCGGACGACGCGCCGGAGACCGCGCAGGTGACCGAGGCCGGGACCGACGAAGAGCCCGTCCTCGCTCCGGTCGAGAAGCACGTGCTCGACAACGGTCTGACCGTGCTCGTCCGCGAGAACCACACGAACCCGATCGTGTCGATCGGCAGCTTCTCGCTGGCGGGCGCGCGGTTCGAAGACCCCGGCAAGCCCGGGCTCGCGAACTACGTCGCCGACATGATGCCGCGCGGCACGCGACGCAGAAGCGGCGAGCGCATCTCCGAGACGATCGACGGGATGGGCGCGAACTACTCGTGCGCCGCCAACCACACGCGCATCGAGAGCAACCTCACGGTCCTCTCCGAGGACCTCGAGGACGGGTTCGAGCTCTTCGCGGACGTCCTCATGAACCCCGGGTTCGATGAAGAGTCGATCGAGAAGGCCCGGCGCGAGCTTCGCGGCGCCGTGACCGCGCGAGCCGATAACTGGACCTACGACGCCATGGACATCATGCTGGACGAGCTCTTCCCGAGCCACCCGTACGGACGGCCACCGATCGGGACGCAGGAGGGGATCGACTCGGTCACACGCGACGACCTCGTGTCACATCACGCGTCGCTCGTCACGCCGAACAACACGGTCATCACGGTCTTCGGCGACGTGACGGTCGAGCAGGCGCTCGAGCTGGTCGAGGACGAGCTCAGCGACTGGGAGCCCGGCCATCCGGCCTCCGCGGAGATCGCGCTCGAGCCGCGGCGTGCCGAGCCCGCGCTCCTCGAGAGTCATCACGATCGCGCGCAGACCGTCATCTTCAGGGGCTACCACGGCATGCCGTACTCCTCTGAGGACCGGTACGCCATGGACGTGCTCGACGCGGTGACCTCGGGAATCTACTACCCCGGCGGCTGGCTCCACACCGATCTGAGAGGGAACTCACTGGTCTACGTCGTCCACGCCTACAACTTCACGGGCTTCGACACCGGCTACTTCGGCCTCTACGCCGCCACGTACGACGAGGCGCTCGATCAGGCCATGGGCATCATCGATGGACACATGGAGCGCATCGCGACCGAGCCGGTTCCCGAGGACGAGCTCGAGCTCGCGAAGCAGCTCTGCATCATCATGGACAAGACGAACACACAGACGAACGCGGCGCAGGCGCACGACGCGGCCGTCCCCGAGCTCTACGGACTCGGCTACGACCACGAATCCGACTACGCCGAGAGGATCCGAGCGGTGACGGCCGACGATGTTCTCCGCGTCGCGAAGAAGTACCTGTCGGACCCGGTCACGGTCATCCGCCGCCCCCGTCCGACCGAGGAGCACGCCGGGGCGGCCGAGTAAGCGCACCTGACACGCGACGAAACGAAGAGACGCCCGGCGCTCCGCGCGCCGGGCGTTTTCTTGTGCCCGTTCCGTCGTCGTACGCCGCGCCGTCAGTCGCAGGCCGCCTCACCGGCACCTGCCTTCGCGCGGCCGCGCCGTCTCTCCCACCACTCCCAGGCGCTCCGGATGCCCCAGATGGTCAGCCACCCGGAGCCCACGCCGATGAGCGCACCTGCGAGAGCGTCGAACGGGTAATGCACGCCGACGTAGATGCGCGAGTAGGCGACGAACGCCGCCGCGATGAAGAGGATCGGCTTGAGCCAGCGGGGAGAGGCCCAGGCCCCGATGGTCGCCATCGTGAACGAGTTGGCGGCGTGGGCCGACGGGAACGAAAAGGCCTTCGAGTGACCCACGATGAGCCGGTACTGCTCCTCCGGAAGGGCGTTGATCGGTCTGAGCCTGCCGATGAGCGGCTTGAGAAGAGCGCACGATATCTGGTCCGAGAGGCCGATGCCGATGACGAGCATCACGGCCGCGAGCCTCCCCTTCCTGCCACCCCAGATGATCATCGCGACCCAGATGCCCAGGAGGACCGCGTACCAGTTCTCCTGCGTCGTCGTCGCCGTCATGACGGTGTCGAAGAACGGGTTGTGAAGCCGCCCGTTCAGCAGGAAATACAGCTCGTGGTCGATCGAGATGAGCCACTCAAGCATCACGAGACCCCCATGTCTCCGCTGGACGGTCCGTCCTCCCCCGTCGGCCGCATCTCCGGATGTCCGCCGTCGCCCTCGACGTCGCCGCGCGTGCCGCCTTCATTTGTCTTGCCGGGCGGGCCGTCTCCGTCCGGCCGACCGCGCGTCCCGTCGCCACGTTCATCGGGCCGCGCCGAGTTCTCGAGCGACTCCCAGTGCAGGCGGTAGACGATCATCTCATCGCCGCCGCTGATGACGTTGTCGCTGAGGACGACTCGGTGGATCGGCTCGAAGATCGTCTGGCGCTTCACCATCTCCGGGTACCAGCTGGGGAAGAGCACGGCGAAGTCCGGCCGCTGTTCCTCGAGGAAGGCGAAGACCGCGCGGTTTGAGTCGCGGTATCGCCTGTGCCACTTGAGGACGTCGGGCGAGATGAGACCGACGGTATCGAGTAGCTCGACGTCGGTGTAGTACGCAATGGCGCCGACGTCGTTCACGGCCACGAGGGCGTCGCGCGGCAGGTTCCTGTCGATCCACTGTCCCAGCGTCACCTGCATGTCCTCGATGTTGTCGACCTCCCGGCCATAGACGCTCCCACGGTACCACCCCCCACGGAGCTGCGCCGTCAGTGCCAGCAGCATGAAGAGCCACACGAGGGACCGTTCGATGACGACGGTCGCCGGCCGCCCCATGAACTTCGCTCTGCCGAGCAGCCGTGCTCCGTAGCGGCCGGCCCCGTAGACGCCGAAGGTCCCGACGACGAGCATGAGTGGAGCCAGCGGAGCAGCGTAGCGCCCCTCCTGATAGCCCGCGTTCCCGAACGGCACGAGAACGCCGACGGCCAGAGGAAAGAGCAGCACGGAGAGCGGGATGATGAAGGACCTGCAGCGGCCGTGCGGTGCGAACGGCTCAGAGAACACGAGGCGGAGGAAGCCGATCGAACTCAGCATGAAGAGAACGGGGTTGTTGTTCAGACTCTCGCGCAGGAACGACAGCATGTAGTCGTACGGCCTGACGCTGAACGATCGCACCAGTTCGGTTCCATCCCCCCTCGCCACAGCCGCGATCAACCCTCTGCCCCAGAGCAGCGCCTTCGCGTAGGCCGTATTCGGAAGGAAGCCGATGCCGAACGTCTTGCTGAAGACCGCGAACGGCATGACGATGGCGAGAAACAACAGGATGTGGAGCGCCGCCGGGAGCAGCCAGTCCCTCGTGGCGACCTCGCGCCACTGGATGAGCGTGCTGGCGAGGAACCGGTCGATGAGAGATGCGACGAAGAAGACGGCGCACTCCGGCCGCGTCAGCGTGGCCAGCCCGAACAGTACGGCCGCCAGGTACTGCCGTCGGTCGCCCGGGCGGTTGTACATGATGTGCGCCAGGACGCCCGCCAGCGTCAGCATCACGGCCAGCGTCACCTCCATGCCGGACAGCGACGCCCAGACGAGCGGCGGGAGCGTCCCGGTGACCACGGCCGCGAAGAGCGCCTCGCGGGGGTCGTCCGTTATGTACCTGACGAGCACGTACGCGAAGCCGACCGAGAGCCCGAGAAAGACGACGCCGAGGAGCTTGGCGGTCAAGACGGAGGCCCCGGTGATCAGGTAGCCGGATGCGGTCAGAAGCGTCCAGAGGGGAGCCGTGGAGCCGGAGACAGGCACGCCGGGGTTGTAGGAGAAGCCGTGTCCGAGAGCGAGGTTGCGCGCGAACTGGGCGTGGATCCAGGAGTCGTCCAGCGGGAAGCCGAAGGCGCCGGCGATCGTCCACTCGCGCCAGAGGTAGTAGGCGACGAAGAGGAGCATGAGCGCGATAGCCAGCGGAATGTGACGCCGCGCGAGCCGCTCTGTGTCGGTCGCGACCGGTGTCACTCGCTCTCCCCCCGCTGCTGCCGTATCCAGGACCTCACCTGCTCCGCGTTCCTGGCCGTCGGGGCATGCTCGAGATAGCGCTCGAACGCCTCGACCTGCTGGGACGTCATACCCAGTTCGCTGTAGAGAAGCCCCAGGTTGTAGTACGCGTCGGCGTAGTCGGGATCGAGATCGACGGCCAGCTCGAGCTCCCGCCGCGCCTCGTCGAGGCGGCCGAGTCTGAGATACGCCGCGCCGAGGAGACACCGCGGCTGGGGGAGGTCGGGGCCGATCTCGGTGGCCGTCCGGAAGTACGGGAGCGCCTCCTCGTCGCGGCCCGCCCGCGCGTTGCTCGAACCCACCTGGCAGAGCAGCTTGCTCGCCGCCTCGATGGCCTCGCTCTCGCCGGGGCTCTCCTGCGTCGCCAGCACGTACGCGTCGAGGGCCTCCTGAAGCCGCCCGGCCTCGTTCGCGACAAGTCCGCGGGCGAGGAACGCCCTGGCGCGGCTTCTGGCGGCCGCGGCCTCGATGAACTGCTCGCCCTGCTCGCCTTCCGGCACGTTCGTGAGGATCGCCTCGGCCGACATCCTGTGCGGCGCGAGCGCCGAGAGCTGTTCCCCGAGCGAACGGCGGTGCATGCTGCGCGGCGCGGAGAACTCAAGCTTGAGGTTGTCGTCGGTATGCACCGGGGCGTTCTCCGCGTAGTCGTCGACGCGGGAGTCGTCGAAGACGAAGAGCCCCGTGTAGTCGATCGGCTCGTCCAGCCCGACGGACAGCAGGTCGCGGCCGATCCTCGGGTCGTCGAACCTCCGCATGAGGATCTCGTGGTCCAGCATCCCGCCGTCGACCGCCCCGACGAGCATGTAGTCGACTCCGGGGTCGAGCTCCCAGAGGCTCATCTCCTCGAACACCTCGGAGAAGGTCCTGACGATCATGCGGAACTCGTCGGGCGACATATTGTATGCCTGGAACCAGAACCCCACGATGCCGCCCGGGTTCATCCGGTCGTGGGCCAGCTGGAAGAACTCACGCGTGAACAGGTTGGAGATGCCGACGATCCACGGGTTCGAGGGCTGGGAGATCATCACGTCGTATCCGGCATCGGTGAAGGCGACGTGATTGCGCCCGTCCTCGACGATGATGTTCACCCTCGGGTCTTCGAGACAGTTGTCGTTCGCCTCGGCGAAGTAGGTCCGGGCGACCTCGACCATCGCCGGAGCGATCTCGACGCAGTCGATCGTCTCGACGGGGTACTTCTCCGCGGCCGCCACGGTCACGCCGCTCGCGAGCCCGATCACGAGGACCGACCCGGGCTCCTCGTGGAGCATCATCGGCACGTGGGCCAGCAGCTTCTGGGTCTTCATGTCCGGACCGGTCGAGGCCTCCGTCTTGCCGTTCGCCTGGAGGTAGAGTTCGTCCCGGGCCTCACGAACGGTAACCGTCGTAACGACGCCCTCCTCGTGATAGAGCACCTCCCCGTAGACCTTGACGGCCTCCTCGAGGTCGCCCTCCGTCGTCCCGGCCTCCTCGGCGTACATGTCGGCATAGAGGTAGGCCCCGCTCGACATGATGACGGGGTCCCAGCGCGGGACGTTCGGGAGGAAGAGAGCGAGGACGAGGGCCGCAACGGCGGCTCCGGCGAGCTTCCGGCCACGGCTCAACGTGGGACTGAGCGCCAGCAGCCCGGCCCCGAGAGCGACGTTGATGATGACGGCCACGGCGATCGAGCGCTGGATCCCGAGGGCCGGGATCAGAAGGAAGCCGCCGGCAAACGAGCCGACGATGGCGCCGAGCGTGTTCGACGCATAGACGTCACCCACCGACCTGCCGATCGAGTCCAGCCGCGTCGTGAAGAGCCTGACGACCGTCGGGAAGACGGCCCCCAGAAGCAGCGTCGGGATAAGGATGACGAGGAAGACCAGTCCGAACTGGACGGCCATGAGCATACCGAACGAGTCGGCGTGGCGCTCGACCACGCCCACCATGACGAGCGGTAGCCGTCCGAGGATGGGAACGACGGCGAGTGCGGCCGCGCCGATGCCCAGCTCGAGGATGCCCATCCCGGCGACGGCGTCCTTGATACGGTCCACGTAGCGCGAGAAGACGGCCGCCCCGAGTCCCAGCCCCAGGATGTAGGCCGTCAGGATCGTGCTGACGGCGTAGACCGAGGAGCCGACGACGAGCGAGAGCGTCCGCATCCACGCCACCTGGTAGACCATCGCCGCGAAGCCCGACAGCGCGAAGGCGACCAGGACCAACGCGAGAACCGGCTTGAGCCTGCCGCCGTCAGGCGGCGGCGCGTGCCCGGCCGGTGCGGCTTCCTTCGGTTCGCCCTGTTCCTGCCGCTTCGTCCGCTTCGCCTTCGCCCCGGCGCCGCCGGCAGGCGGGGCGGAGCGCTCGTTCCTGTAGAGCAGCAGCACCAGTCCCGCCACGACGATGTTGACCGCGGCGGCCGCCACGATGGTACCGCGCATGCCGAGCCCGGGCATCAGGACGAACCCCGCCGCGAACGAGCCGACGACGGCGCCCAGCGTGTTGATGGCGTAGAGGCCTCCGACCGACTCGCCGACGCGGTCGAACCGGCGCGCCATGTACTTCGAGAGCACCGGGAGGGTCGCTCCCATCAGCGTCGTGGGAACCAGCAGCACGAGCCCCGAGATGGCGAAGCGGACCAGACTGAAGGTGTGAAAGCCCGCCTCGAAGCTCTGGTAGGCCGCGCGGTAGATCGGGACGGTCGCGGCAACGATCGCGGGCACGAGCAGGCAGTAGATGCCGATGACCCCCTGAAGCACGCCGTAGATGCGCAGCGGGTCGTCCCGCCGGTCGATGAACTTCCCCGCCAGGAAGCTCCCGAGGGCGAGACCCGCCATGTAGACGGTGAGGACGGTCGTGATCGAGTAGACCGAAGCGCCCATGACCCGCTCGAGCAGCCTGGCCCAGACGACCTCGTAGACGAGACCCGCGATGCCTGACAGGAAGAAGAACCACGGGACGAGCGGCGAAGGACGGTTGAGACGTTCCATCGGACCTGCCTGTCTGCTGGATACCGTATCCGGGACACCCGACCGGCGCCTGGCCCGCCGCAGCCCCGCACAAGCTCTTTCACGTATGGTAGCCGTCACGCCGACCGTCAGTCAAGACCACCGGTACCCGACGGGAACCGGGAGACGAGGGCGGAACGGTGAGACGCGAACACCCGGCGCGGCCGGGCACCCCGGACGCCGGAGCGAGGGGATGGAAACGTGCACGGGGCCCGGGGTTGCCCCCGGGCCCCGCTTCCATGCACGGCAACCTGCAAGCGTTTGGTTTAGCTACCGGTACATGGACTTGATCGTACCCCAGCTGGTCTCCTCGACGGCAGTGGGCTCGTCCTCGAGACCCTCGAACCACATGTCGTCGATGTTGATACCGGCGCCGCCCGCGGCACCCGGGCCGCAGCCGTTGTCGGTGGTGAAGAACTCGAACATCCAGGCGGTCACGCCGAAGGGCGGGCCACCGCAGTAGAAGCCGATGTCCCAGCCGGCGATGCCGCTCGTGCCCCAACCGTCGCACTGGCCGAAGTCGCCCCAGTACGCAGCCACGCCGTACCAGTTCGCGCCGCCGTCGATCGTGGCGTAGTAGGCCCAGTAGTCGTTGTCGACCGTCGGGACCTCGGCGTGCAGGTAGAAGCGCGTCGTGCAGCTCCAGACGCCGGTCAGGTCGACAGCGGGCGTGATGAGCGCGTTGTCGAGGTTCGGCGGGATGAGGCTCGTGTCGGCGTCGTCACCGCACCACCAGCTGTGCGGATCCGAGCTGCTCGAGCAGACGTCCTCGACGATGTGCCACCAGTCGCCGGCGGCAGCCGGGACGGACGGCGTGCAGAGACCACCGGTCTCCACATCGTCGTAGAAGTAGACGTAGCCGCCGTAGAAGTCGAAGATCTTGACGTTGTCGCAGTGGAACGCGCCACCGCTCGACAGGTACAGGCCGTCCTGATCGGACCAGGCGCCGTCCGAGACGAAGCGGAAGCGGGCCTTCACCGGGTTGTCGTACGGCGCCAGCACGAAGCCGTACGTGCCGATGTCGGTCCACGGCTGAACGCCGTCGTAGCCGCGGTTCAGGTTGACATACACGCCCATCGACTCGGCCTGCACGTACGTGAAGTCGTACGCGGGCTCGGAGTCGTGACGGAACGCGTAGGTCAGGATCGGGTAGTAGGCGCCGGAGACGTCGGTCGTCGGGATGTCCAGACGGTCGTCCCAACCGTTGCCGTAGCCGCCGTCCGTGTCGTAGTCGAACGTGCCGCACCACCAGCTGTAGGTGCCGGCGTACGCAAGGTACGTGTCGACATGGAAGTGGGGCGTGGCGCCCACCGTGTAGTCGATGTGCGTCCAGCTGCCCTCGCCGCTCTCCATGTCGTCAGCCCAGTAAACCGTGTTCGCGCGCGTCGGACCCCTGAGCTCCTGCGTCGGCGTCTCGACATTGAGCTTCGCCGAGGCCACGCTGGCAGCGAGCGCGAGGATCGCGAGCGCAATCAGCAGTCTCTTCATTGCTTCCCCCTCCGTGAAGGAGTTACACCACACATTGACAACCAACATGCCGGCGGTCCTGCCGCTTGCCCACAGGCGCCGGGTCGTGCACAACCAGCCCCCACCGGTCCAGCCCGGTCGGGGTCTGTCCAGAAATCCCCCCTTTCAGTGTTGTGTGAGTCTTGGCCGAAGCTCCATCCGCTGTGCGCCTTAGGATGCGCACGTCCTGTCTCCCACTAACGGCGATTCTACCACTGTTGCGACCAGAGGTCAAGAAAAACTCTATACGTGCGTACTGAGTTACAGCCATGCGTCCAATACCGTGATGTAGCTTATAATGTCTGACCACTCATTATTTGGACGCAGATTAGCAAGAACTAATCTCAGGAAATCACGCCAGTTATGAGCGACCGTCACTTCAGAAAAGACCGGCCTTCGGCGTGTTTCGGCCCCCGGACCGCCTGGCTGGCCGTTCCCGGACGCACGAAGGCCGCCCGGAAAAGCTCCGGACGGCCCCCGTGAAGGCACACTCTGTCAGGTGGATGTCAGCGGATGAGGATCATCTTCCGGTCGATCTCGCTCCCGTCGGCGCGCAGCCGGTAGAAGTAGATGCCGGAGGCAGCGCGGTCACCATCGGCCGTTCGGCCGTCCCATGCCACACGGTGCTCACCGGCGGGACGGTCGCCGTCGACGAGACGCGCCACCCTGCGCCCGGAGACATCGTAGACGTCCAGCGTCACGCGGGCGGGCGTGGGAATCGAGTAGACGATGCGCGTCGTCGGGCTGAACGGGTTCGGCACGTTCTGGAAGAGCGCGAAGCGCGGCTCCCCCACACCGTCGTCGATGCCGGTGCCGCCCGTCGTCTCGAAGTCCGCGTCCGAGTCATCGTACCAGGCGAGTCCAGCCGCGTCGCGCGCCACGACACGGATGCGCGATGCCGCGTTCGCGCTGTCGGGCACGGTCCACAGGAAGGAGCCGTCGTTGGTCTCGCCGGTCGCCACCGTCTCGGGGTACGTGACGCCGCTGTCGTAGGAGCGCAGGATGTCGATCGACGTGACGCCGACATTGTCGGACGCACTCCACGTCACCTCGTACTCCTCCCCCGTGGTCAGCTCCTCGCCCCCGTTCGGAGTCGAGAGAGCGACCGTCGGCTGCTCGGTGTCGGGCCACGAGCCGGCGGCCAGCCACTCGAGCGTCCGGCGCATGATCGTGTCCTGCATCGCCGTGCCCGTGACGCCCTCGAGTCCGAAGGCGTAGTAGACCAGACGGTGCCCGGTGCTGTACCGAAGCGCGCCCTCGGCTCCCGGCGAATACTCGAAGATCCCGGTCGCGCCGGTGCGCGGCTCGATCTCACTCGGGTACTCCTGGTTCATCAGGCTGCCGGGGCCGTTCAGCGTGAACGAGAGCCCGTCGCCGATCGGATCGCCCGACACGCCGTCGAGACTCCGGAAGCCGGAGTCATCCTGTACATACGTGGCATGCAGGTAGTCCTGGTAGAAGTCGATCTTGTCCTGGTCGCCCTGGTAGTGGAGCCACCAACCGATGTCCTCGCCGCTGATGAGCAGGTTGCCCCCGCCGTCGAGGAAGTCCGAGATGTCCTGCCTGTTGGTCGCGCCGAGGTAACCGTTCCAGCCGTTGTCCCAGACGACGACCGTGTAGCGCTGAAGCTCCGAGAGCGGAACGAACCCCTGATCGTCCTCCACCCACTTCCGGAAGAGATACCCGTTCCTCTCGATGGCGCCGCCGAGATAGAGGTCGGTCGACGTCCCTTCGTCGTCATCGACGAGAAGGACCGGAACGGGACCGAG
This sequence comes from Candidatus Effluviviaceae Genus V sp., assembly GCA_014728125.1. Classification (NCBI taxonomy): domain Bacteria; phylum Candidatus Effluviviacota; family Candidatus Effluviviaceae; species Candidatus Effluviviaceae Genus V sp. The sequence goes on along the minus strand of WJMD01000146.1, from coordinate 3,053 downwards.
AACGATGTCGAACGTGTCGCTCGCGGAGTAGCCGTTCGCAGTGATCGACAGCACGAACTCGACGCTCACGCCGACCGGGGCGAACTCGTCGACGTCGAACGCGTACGCGGGGCTCCCGGTCGAGGTCGTGTTCGGGTCCATCGTCCCGAACGAGGACGAGCTCTGCGTCACGGTGACGTAAGGACTCGAGGTCGAGAGCGACGCTGAGACGTTCGTCCTCTGCTCGGCCAGCAGACCGTTCTCGAGGGTCACGGCCATCGTCACAGACTCGCCCGGATCGGCGCACCCGTCGCTGTCGCCGCGGATGTCGGACGTGATGGTGTTCCCGTCGTAGGCGATCTCATCGCCGTCGTAGTAGTAGACGAGCTGCGTGCCCGTTCCCACGTTGCAGGTGCCGTACTTGATCCAGAAGTAGCCGCCGAGGTCGCCGAAGTCGGTCCCCCAGCTGTTCTTGCACAGCCACGCCCCGTCGCCCGGACCGCACTTGTTGTCGTCCCAGCCGACGATGATGACGCCGTGGTTGATCGGGTCGTCGCCGCCGTGCTCGTAGCAGCCGGAGCCGTACGAGCCGAAGTCGTCATAGACCGTGAAGGCGGTCGATACGGGTCCGGTCATGACCGCCGTCTTGATGGCGTCCGGATCGTTGGGCACGTCGACCCAGTCCTTGCAGGTCGCGACCTTCGTGCAGGATGAGGCCGTGCAGGGCACCGTGTCGTCGGCCTCGTACGGCATGCACGACTCCTCGGCCATGCCGTACTCCTTGGCGTACTCCCAGACCGTCGTGTGCCACCCGCCGCTGCATCCCTCACCCGGCGTCGCGCAGGAGAGCACCTCCTGCTCGCAGAGGTCGAGCGACACGCCTGTGTTGATCAGGATCGCGGACTCGAGCGCGGCCGTGCCGCTGAAGTCCCAGCAGCTGCCGCAGCTCCCCTGACTGGTCACGGGGGTCACGCCGCCCAGCGATCTCCAGCTGAAGCTGTCCGGGAGGTCGCGCATGACCGGGAAGTCGTCCGCATCGAGCGCGTCGAACCGCCGGGCCACCTCGGGGGGAATCGTCGCTCCGAGCAGCGCCTCGAACTCCTCCTCTGTGAGGTCGGTCGTCCAGTTGCGCTTCGGTGTCCAGTTGTATCCGTTCTCATCGATCCTGCGCTGGATCTCCTCGATCTCGGGATCAACGGCGCGCTCCTGCGCCCCGGCGACGGCCGGGACCATGAGGAGCGCCGAGAACACGAGCACAAGCGCCGTCCGGGCGCATCGCTCCATCCGCGGCATGGGAGCCCCCTTCCTGGAGTTTCATCATGCTGACATGCACCATTATAGACGATTAGCATGAACTCTTCCAGTCGCCGCGTAACACAGCGTCAGGAGCCGACTGAACGGGACTCAAGGTCGAGCGCACGGTACTGCACGGCCTCTCTGGCGTGCGCCGGCGTCACCTCCGGTGTCCCCTCGAGATCGGCGATCGTACGGGCCGTCCGCACGATCCTGTCGTACGCCCTCGCCGAGAGCCCGAGCGTCGTGACGGCGTCCCGGACGACCGCGAGCGCTCCCCCTGGGAGCCGGAGCCGCGTCCGCGCAGCGCTGACCGGGAGCCTCCCGTTCGAGACGCCCGCGCCGTTCCGCTCGTCCTGACGGGCTCGGGCCGCGCGGACCCGTGCGGCCACGTCCTCCGAGCTCTCGCCGACGCCCTGGGATGCGAGCTCCTCGAACGAAGGTCGCCCGACACGCACCTGCACGTCGATGCGGTCGAGCAGCGGTCCCGACACCCTCCCCAGATACCGCCTGACGGCCCCGGGCGTGCACCGGCACGGGCGCGACGGGTCGCCGAGATAGCCGCAGGGACAGGGGTTCATGCTGGCCACGAAGAGGAACGTCGCAGGGAACGAGGCAGTGCACATGGCCCTCGTGACCGTCACGCGTCCCTCCTCGATCGGCTGCCGGAGCGCCTCGAGCGCGTCGCGCCGGAACTCCGGCAGCTCGTCCAGGAAGAGGACGCCGCCGTGGGCGAGGCTGATCTCGCCCGGGGAGGGAGGTCTTCCCCCCCCGGTCAGCGCGGCGGCCGAGGTCGTGTGGTGCGGCGCCCGGAACGGCCGCGTCGTCAGAAGCCCGCAGCCAGGCGGGAGTCGACCGGCCACGCTGTGGACCGTCGTCGCCACGAGCGCCTCCTCGGGTTCGAGAGGCGGGAGGATCCCAGGAAGCCTCCGCGCCAGCATCGTCTTCCCCACACCCGGCGGCCCGACGAGGAGCAGATTGTGCTCGCCGGCCGCCGCGATCTCGAGCGCGCGCTTGACCATCGTCTGCCCGCGCACATCCGCGAGGTCGGGCACCTGTGCCTCCTCCTGCGGCGCCGCGGTTCGAGCCTCGCGAGCCTCGTCCGCCCTGTCGCCCGCCAGAACCTCGACCGCCCTGCGAAGCCCCGAGGCGGGCAGGACCTCGAGCGCTCCGACGGCCTGCGCCTCGGAGGCGTTCGCCGGAGGCAGGATCAGACGCCGCACGCCGGCATCGGCCAGCGCCGCGGCCACCGGGAGCACCCCGCGGACGCTCCTCGTCGACCCGTCGAGCGCCAGCTCTCCGATGAGCGCCGTCCGCTTGATCGTCGAGGGATCGATCTGCCCTGTCGCCGCGAGCAGTCCCACGGCCACGGGCAGGTCGAACGCCGCTCCGCCCTTGGGAACGTCGGCCGGCGCGAGGTTGATGGTGACGCGCTCCGGCGGGAACCTGTAGCCCGCGTTCCGCACTGCCGAGGCGACGCGGTCGCGCCCCTCCCGCACCGCGCTGTCCCCGAGCCCGACGATGGCGAACGAGGGCAGCCCACCGGCGACGTCCGCCTCGACCCGCACGACGTATCCCTCGATGCCCGCCACGGTACCCGTCAGGACCGTCGCCAGCACGACGACCACCTCCCCCCGTGGGCAGGCGGGCGGAACGCGTCGGGAATGTGTTCGAGACCGAGACCACGCCTGAGGAGGCGGATCTCGACGACGTCGAACCGGACGCGCCGGGACGCATGCCGGCGCTCCTTGAGATAGGCGAGCGCCGCGCGGACGATGCGT
>WJMD01000145.1 GCA_014728125.1 Candidatus Effluviviaceae Genus V sp. | reverse complement strand
CATCAACGACGTGAGGGAACACTGCGTGCTCAGGCACGGCGTGACCTCGCTCGACCCGGAGGATCCCGACTTCCATCCCCGGCATCTGGACCTGGCGCACTACCACTTCGACGAGGCCTACCACAACGGGGATGTCTGGGTGTGGCTCTCCGGACCCGTTGTGACGGCCCTCGTACGCTCCGGGCTCGTCGAGGCCGCCTGGGAGCAGAGCTCCATGCTGTCGGCGCTCTTCTACGATGAGGGTGCGGCCGGGACGCTCCCCGAGCTTCGGAACGGCGTGCCGCCCGAGAACGAGGAGAACGTCGCCGGCGCCGTCTCGCAGGCCTGGAGTCTCGCGGAGTTCCTCAGGAACTTCTATCAGGACTACCTCGGCGTGCGGCCCGACCTGCTCGAGGGCGTCCTCGACGTCCGCCCGGCACTTCCGGGTGCGCTGACGTGGGTGCGGACGCCCGTTCACCTGGGCAAGGGTACGGTCGAGACGTTCTACCAGGTCGAGCGGGACCGGGGACGGGCAACCTACAGCCTGGACGCATCCGAGGACGTCCCGCCGCTGGATGTCCGGTTCGAGCTCCCTGTGCCCCCGTGGGATGCCGAGCGGCGGGCGGTCGTGACTGCCGAGGCGCGCCTGAGGCCGGGCGCCAGTGTCTCCTTCATCTGTGAGGAACGCGACGGTGAGTGGTCGGTGAACGTCAACGACGAGGAGCCTGCGTCGTGAGGGTCTTCGCCAATCAGGAGAGCGCGTGGATCTTCCTCGTGCTCATGGCCCTCGCCCCGGTGGCGGCCGTGTGGTTCTACCGGCGCGTGCCGCCAACGGTGGGTCCGGGCCTCCGCGTCGGCCTGGCGACGCTTCGTGCCGCCGCGCTCTTCCTGCTCTTCGCGGCGCTCATCGAGCCCGTGGTGGCGCTGACCTCGGTGGCGAACGAGCGCCCCGTCGTGGCCGTCCTGATCGACGAGTCGCGGAGCATGAGCGTCCGCGATGGAACCGGAGGCGTCGAACGCGGGAGCGAGGCCGTTGAGCTTGTGAGCGAGGTGCTCCTCGAGCGCATCGCTCGAGACGCGGAGGTCGCGGCGTACACGTTCTCGACCGACGTGCGGCCGCTTGAGGAAGGGCCGGGCGGCATCAGGAACGCGGCGGGCTTCGACGGCGACGCCACCGATCTGGAGAACGCGTTCGAGGAGGTCGCGCGCGGCCAGGGCCGGGGCAGGCTCGGCGCGGTGATCGTCGCCACAGACGGCGCGGTCAACCGCGGGGGGAGCCCCGTCGACGCGGGCATCCGTCTGGGGGTGCCTGTCTTCGTGCTCGGCGTCGGCAGCCCGGATCCGCCGGTCGACATCGCCGTGGAGGAGGTGCTCACCAACAGAGTGTCGTACGCCGGTGAGATACTGCCCGTCGTCGCACGGATCACGAGCGCCGGTTTCGGCGAAAGCGAGACGAACGTCGAGATCGTCGAGGACGGAGATGTCCTCGAGAGGGAGGTCGTGTCGCTCTCCGGTACCGGAGAGGAGGCGGAGGTGACCTTCCGCGTCCGGCCGCGCGAACCGGGAACGCACCGCTACACCGTGAGGATTCCACAGGCGCCGGGCGAGACCGTGACGGGGAACAACGAGCGCATCGTCATGACGACGGCCCTGAAGGGACGGTTCAGAGTCTTCCTCGCAGCCCCTCGCCCCGCGTGGGACTTCGCCTTCGTCAGAAGGGAGCTGGAGGCCGACCGCAATGTCGAGTTGACAGCGGTCGTCGGGGACGGTTCCGGGCTGCCGGCCTCGCGCGACGAGCTCCTGGAGTACGATCTCGTCCTGCTCGTCGACCCCGACTGGAGCGACCCCGCCGTGCCGGAGGACTGGCTCCGCGCCTTCGTGGTCGAGCGGGGCGGCGGTCTGGCCGCCCTCGGACTGCCGGATGGGCCTCCCGGAACACTCCCCTCGTTTCTGCCGGTCGAGTCGCTCGAACGGTTGGCAGCGCCGCGCGAAGAGAGAGTGTCCCTGACCCCCGACGGGGAGTCGTCTCCTGTCCTCCGTGTCGAGAACGGCCGCTCAGAGAACGTGCTGGCATGGACGGGACTTCCTCCCGTCTGGACGGCCCCCGCAGGGACGTTCCGCGCCGCTCCCGAGGGTGTCGTCCTGGCCGAGGCGGCCGATGGACCGGTCGTCGTGCTCGGCGGCCGGCCGGGCGGCGGCCAGACACTCGCGGTGCTTGCGGAGGGCATCTGGCGCTGGGGGATGGCCGGGGACAACGCGGACCTTCTCTCGCGTTTCGTCTCGAACACCGCGAGGTGGCTGACGGCGCGCGGAGAGGTCGAACGCGTCGCGGTCACGACGGACGCGGACGTCGTCCCCGTCGGTGGCCTGATCGGCTTCCGGGGGCAGGTCTATCGCGCCGATCTCTCGCCCGAGATGGGCGCGACACTCTCGCTCGAGGTCGTGCGCGGCGGCGGCGCACCGGTGGCCGAGCTTTCCATGACGCCGGTCGTCGGCGGCTACGAGGGAGAGTTGAGCGCACCACCTCCCGGCGCGTACACGTACCGAGCGACCGCGTCGGTCGACGGCGAGATCGTCGGGACCGATGAGGGCACCTTCGAGGTCGAGACGTTCGCTCTGGAGGACGCCGACGTCCGCAGGCGCGCCTCAGTCCTCCGGAGACTGGCCGAGGTGACGGGTGGAGCGTACGTGACTCCGGAAACCCTCGACGACCTGCCCGACGAGCTCCCGCTCGAACGGGTCGTCCGTCGCCGCTCGAAGGAGTACGAGCTGTGGGACACGCCGTGGCTCCTGACGGCGTTCGTCGGACTGCTCTCGGTCGAGTGGGCGCTCCGACGCCGCAAGGGCATGCCGTAGCCGGTCCTCCCCCGGCAGTCGTGCGCAGCCGCCCCGACCTCCCCGAAGAGACCTGACCCATGTCACGCAACACCAGTGCGGCGCTTGTTTGCGTCGCGTTCTTCACGTCCGTTCTCTCTGCGTCCGAGCTGGTCATCAACGAGGTCTTCTACGACCCCGACGGGTCGGACACCGGTCTCGAGTTCATCGAGATCATGAACTGCGGGCACGCGACGGTGGCCGTCTCGGACTGGACGGTGGAGACAGGCAACGGCGCACATCCCGACGACTGGACGGTCGAGTGGATCGGTGGACCGCTCGACGAGATCGAGCCCGGCGGCATTTTGCTGATAGGTGAGCGGGACGTCGAACCCCATCCGGACGTCGTGACGCCGCTCGATCTGCAGAACGGGCCGGACGGATGTCGGCTGACGGACGGCGATCACGTCATCGACTGCGTCGGGTGGGGTGAGCCGCTTTTCTCCGAGTACTGCGAGGGCACGCCCGCCGACGATGTGTCCAGCGGGCTCGCTCTCGCGCGCATGCCCGACTGCATGGACGCCGACGACAACGCCCTCGACTTCGTGCCGCGCATCCCGACCCCCGGGGCGCGGAACACCGTCACCCGCGATCTCGCGGTCGCGGTCCGGCACGCCCGACGGATGGTCCACCCGGACGGCGAGCCGATGCCGGTCGATGTTGTCGTCAGGAACCTCGGTGCCGAGACTGTCGAAGCGGGCGGGTACGAGCTCTCGCTCACGTGCGACGGCTCGAAGGTCGCCGGGCACACCTCGGACGACTCGCTCGCTCCGCGCGACTCGAGTGACGTGCGGCTCCTCTGGTCCGACCCGACGCCCGGATACCACCACATGGACGTGTCCGTGGTGACGGACTCGGACGGACTTCCATCGAACAACATTGCGAGCACGACGGCGACGGTCGGTGGCCCGGCAAGGCTCCTGGTCGTGAACGAGGTCATGCACTCTCCCGAGGACGGTGCGACCGAGTGGGTGGAGCTGGTCTCGACGGCCGGCGATTCCGTCGACCTGCGTGGCTGGTCGCTGGGGGACGACGAGGACGAGCACGAGCTACTCGTCGGTGACGAGACGCGCGATCGACTTTCCGTTGGGGCCGGGGATTTTCTCATCATCGCGAAGGAACCGGAGCTCGTCGCCGCGAGCGGCGCCCCGACGGCGGAGACCGACGGATGGGAGGCGCTCTCGAGCGAGGACGTGGTCGTGGTCCTTGACGCGTACGGCACGCCCATCGACCGCGTCGCGTACGAGCGGGACTGGGGAGGAGACCGGAACGTGTCGCTCGAGAAGGCCCGTCCAGATCTGGACGCGGGCTCCGCGACCAACTGGGGGAGCTCCGTCGCTCCCTCCGGCTCGACACCCGGGCTTCCGAACAGCATCCTCATCGAGTCGCTCCCTGTCGGGGGAACGCTCACCGTCAGCCCGAACCCGTTCTCGCCGGACGGGGACGGCCGGAACGACCGGACGGTCGTGTCGTGCGAGCTCCCGACCGCAACAGCGCTGGCGCGTCTGTCCGTCTACGATGTCCGGGGGCGGCTCAGAGGGCGTCTGCTCGACCACGAGCAGGTCGCCTCACGACACGAGATCGTCTGGGACGGTCACACGGCGGACGGTCCCCTGCCGCCGGGGCTCTACGTGCTGTACCTGGAGGCGATCGACGCGAGGGCGGGGATCCTCTCCCGGGCGAAGGCCCTCGTGGGGATCGCGCAATGAGCCGCGGCGTCGTTCTGTGCATCGTCGTGATTGGGGTGCTCGCCGGGGCGGCGTCGGCGGCGTTCGAGAGGCCGTGGCCGACCGCGAGGGCCGCCGGCCTCGCGATGGATCGGCCGTGGTCGCGGGGCGTCGCGAGAACAGCAGGGAGTACGCACGTTCCGGTGTGGGAGAT
>WJMD01000144.1 GCA_014728125.1 Candidatus Effluviviaceae Genus V sp. | reverse complement strand
TTCATCTGCAGCACGATGTTCGTGAGGACCGACGCCGCCTCGAGCTGGTTCTGGAAGTTGTGCGAGTAGTAGCAGGCGGCCAGACAGCTCTTGCAGCTGATGCATCGCCCGTAGTCCAGGACGTTCCTCTTGTTCATCCGGCTCCCCCGGTCACTCCCTCTCGGCCGCCGAGCGTCGTCCGCGGCCAGTCCCGTCTTCCTCTCGTGCGGCCGCGACGCGGCCGGTCGGTCTACTCCTCGGGGCCGACCTTCGCCCCGACGGCGGAAACGTCATACCAGCGGGTCGTGTCGTTCGGCTTCCACTCGAAGAGCCCGCGAGCGTCCGGTACGTAGCTCGGTACGGCGACGATGCCGCACGGCATGCGGTCGGTCACGGTGACGAGGATCCTCGTCTCACCGCGCTCGGATGCGAGTGCGACGGTCGAGCCCTGCTCGATGCCGAGCTTCTCGGCGTCGGGCTCCGACACCCAGACCTCGCAGTACGGCTTCTGCGCCTGCGGGAAGCTCATCCGCCCGGTGATGGTACCGTCCCACCGGTGCAGCGGATGGATGTTCTCGACGAAGGTCATGCCGTCGCCCGCGTCGCCGAGCATGCCCGCGATGGCCGCGTTCGTGTCGATGCCGGGGTCCGGGTGCTCCGCCTTCGCCTCAGAGACGCGAAGCTCGGTTCCGACCTCGCGCGCCAGAATCTCGAGCATCTGTCGAACGGAGCGGCCGTCGCCCCTCGGCGGCGCCATCGCGGAGACCTCGTTCGTTATCGTGAGCGACGCGTCGTACGAGCCGTCCATCTCGGTCCAGGCGGTCTGCGGCAGCGCCGCGTCACTGTGCTTCGTGACGTCGTTCTCGAAGATGGCCGACGACGCGAGAAGCTCCAGCTTCTCGAGCTCGTCCGGCGAGACCGCACCCGGATAGAGCTGGAGGATGTCGGGTCCGAAGACGAGAAGACCCTTGAGGCGGCCTGCCTCGACGGCCTTCAGAATGTCCGGTACGGTCTTCGCGGAGCCCACACGCCTGTGGGCGCCGATGGCGTTGCCGCCCCGGAAGAACGGCGCGTACTTGCCGCCGGCCGCGTCGGCGATCGCCTTCGAGAGCTTGCCCGTGAGATAGGCCGCCGTCGAGTCGCCGAACCTGGACGACGTGACGACCACGACCTTCTCCATGTCCTTGAGCTGTGTGCCGACCTCGTCGAAGTCCTTCGCCGTCGTGCCGCAGATCGAGCACGCCTTCTGCATGTCGACGTCGGCGCCGCCGGCCTTCATGGCCTTCAGGATGGCCGCGAGAGCGACCGGCTCGGTGTCGGGCGCGACCTGGATGTGGCCGTCGGCGAACCAGTCGGTGTTCGTGCGGTACGGGTTGATCGTGTAGATGCGGTTCTGCCGCGACGAGTGGCGCGCCGCGATGACCCGCTTCGCGATGCAGGGATGTCCCCAGAAGGCATCGCCCACGATGAGGAACGCGTCGGCATCGTCGAGGTCCTCCGGCGTAGCGTTGCCGGCGCCGCCGCCCATGAGGAGCGGGTAGTCGCCGCCGTCGTACGCCGCGGCGATGTTCGTCGTTCCGAGCACCTGCCCGGCGAACGCGACGGCCGCGTCGTAGTCCTCGTTCGAGAGCTCGGTGCTCAGGATCATGCCGACGGCGTCGCCGCCGGCCTCCTTGAGATCATTGAGCTTCCCGGCGATCTTCGTCACCCCGCTCGAGAGCGGCACCCGGCGCCGGTTGACCGTCGCCGACAGGAACCGCTTCGGATGGAGCAGGAGTTCGAAGTTGTAGTGACCCCGCGCACAGAGTCTGCCTTCGTTCGCCCTGGCCTCGGTGTCGAGGTCGACGCGGACCGGGATGTCCATGTCCATCTCCATCCCGAACCCGCACTGGAGCGAGCAGAAGAGGCACGACGCCTTCCTGATCTCTGGCATCTCAACTTCCTCTCGGGCCAAGCACCGTCGTCTAGACCTAGAACGGATCCTCGAACTTCGCGACCTGTGCCGCGGTCATGACCGGGCCATCCTTGCAGATGAAGTACTCGCCCATCATGCAGTGGCCGCACTTGCCGAGGCCGCAGCTCATGTTGCGCTCCATCGAGTGGTAGATGTTGTTCGGGTCCATGCCCTTCTCGAGGAGCTTGATATTGACGAACTTGAGCATGATCGGAGGACCGCAGACGCACGCGACCGCGGTCTTCATGTCGAACGGCAGGTCCTCCAGCAGAACCGTGATAACGCCCACCGTGCCGTCCCAGTCTGGATGCGGCGCGTCGATCGTCTGGAGCACCTCCGTGTTCGGCTTGTTGTTCCACTCCGGCAGAAGGTCCTTGTAGACGATGTCCGCCGGCGTTCTCGCGCCGTAGCGGATCGAGACCTTCTTGTAGCGCTCGATGTTGTCGAAGAGCGCGAGGATCAGCGAGCGCAGGGGAGCGAGACCGACACCGCCGCCGACGATGAGGATCTCCTTCCCGTCGAAGTCCTTCATGTTGTAGCCGTTGCCGTAGGGACCCCTCAGGCCGACCATATCGCCGACCTTCATCTCCTCGAGGGCCTCCGTCACGGCGCCGACCTTCATGATGGTGATCTCGAGGGTCTCCTCGACGTTCGGGTTCGAGGACGGTGTGAACGGCGCCTCCCCGACGCCGGGCACGGTGAGCTCGACGAACTGACCGGCCTCGAACGTCAGCGGCTCCTTCGGACGGAACCGGTACGTCGTGATGGTCGGGGTCTCCGGCTTGATCTCCTCGATGACGCTC
>WJMD01000143.1 GCA_014728125.1 Candidatus Effluviviaceae Genus V sp. | reverse complement strand
TTCTTCAACAACGACCAGGAAGCCGGTCCGAACGGCGAACTGCGGATCAAGCCCGATCCCGCTGCCGGCAGCATCACCGTCATGAACAACATCCTCTGCGGGAACGGGTCGAATCCGCCCTTCGAGAGTGTGAGCTCCGGCTGGGCAGGCGAGGACCACAACCTCATCTACCACGACGACGGGTCCTTCGATGCCTTCGTCGGTCCCAACACGATCATCGGAGCGGATCCGGAGTTCGTGAGTGCTACGCCCGGGAGTGAGGACCTCCATCTGCAGGACACCAGCCCCGCGATCGCCGCCGGTGCGGAGCTTGGGGTTGTCGCGGACATCGAGGGAACGCTGCGAGGGTCGCCGCCGGACATCGGAGCGTACGAGAATCCGAACGGCCCGTCGGCTGTCGAGCCCGTGTCCTGGAGCACGATCAAGGAGATGTACCGCTAGCGCGGCGCTGAACGGCCAACGAACCTCAGGACGTGGAGGGGATCGAGAACTCGTCGATCCCCTCCCGTGTTCTGTGCCTGGCTCGCTGCCGGGGGCCTTCCGCCGTCCGCAGGCCTTCGGTTTTCACATTGTGCGGCCACCGAACAAAGTGTATAATGGGCCGTGAGGGCGCTCAGCGCGAGCGCTCGGTCGCCGATATCACAACAGCAGCCAAGGGGACGGCATCGGATGACTTCCCGGAAGACAATCGCTTCACTCGGCGCTCTTGCACTCGCCATCCTTCTGGTAGCGGGGACTGTCGTACCCGCGTCTGGAGCGATGTCCCTCGTCTGGTCCGACGAGTTCGACGGCACGGGTCTCGACACCGGCAACTGGACGATCGACATCGGCGACGGGTGCCCGGACCTGTGCGGGTGGGGCAACAACGAACTGGAGTACTACAGGGCGCAGAACGTGTCCGTGACCGGGGGCTACCTGACGCTCACCGCGAAGGACGAGTACTACGGCGGGAGGCACTTCACGTCCGGGAAGGTCCACACGAGAGACAAGCAGTCCTTCCTCTACGGCAGGATCGAGATGCGGGCGAAACTCCCGACCGGCGGCGGCATGTGGCCCGCGTTCTGGATGATGCCCCAGGACTCCGCCTACGGGGGATGGGCGGCGAGCGGCGAGATCGACATCATGGAGTCGGCAAACAGCACGACCTGGATCGGCGGCACCATCCACTTCGGGGGCAGCTGGCCGGAGAACACGTACTCCGGCGGGACGTACGCCCCCGGCGGCGTCAACTTCGCGGACGACTTCCATGTCTACGCCATCGAGTGGGAGCCCGAGGAGATCCGCTGGTACGTCGACGGCGTCCACTACCTGACGAAGTACAGCTCGCAGTGGTACTCGGACAACGCTCCCGGCAACCCGCTTGCGCCTTTCGACCAGCCGTTCTACATCATCCTGAACGCCGCGGTCGGCGGCAACTACACGGGATGCACCGAGACGGGCTGCATCAGCGCCGACCTGCCGCAGGAGTACGTCATCGACTACGTCAGGGTGTATCAGGAGACAGGGAATCAGGCGCCCGAAGTGGCCGTGATGTACCCGACGGAGGGTGACAATCCGCCTGCCGGCGACATCACCATCACAGTGACGGCGTCCGACCCGGACGGCAGCGTCGCGAGGGTGGAGTTCTACGACGGGACGACCTATCTCGGGCAGGACGAGACCGCGCCGTACACGTTCACGTGGACGTCGGTCGCCGATGGCTGCTACTCCATCGAGGCCAGGGCCTTCGACGACGAGGGCGCCTTCACGACGGACACCGCCGACATCACTGTGGGCGCCGGGTGCGGGCAGGCTCCGTACCTCGGGAGCCCGTTCACTCTGCCGAGCCGGATCGAGGCGGAGGACTACGACGTCGGCGGCGAGGGCGTCGCCTACCACGACACGGACGCCGGGAACAACGGCGATGACTACCGCCCCGGGGAGGACGTCGACACCGAGACCTGCTCCGACGTCGGTGGAGGATACAACGTCGGCTGGATAATGGAGGGCGAGTGGCTGGAATACACGCTCGACGTCCCGGTCCCCGGCGAGTACGACATCAACATCCGGGTCGCGTCGCAATCGCAGGGCGGCGTCTTCCACCTCGAGTTCAACGGCGAGAACAGAACCGGCGACATCGTCGTGCCGGTCACGGGTGATTGGCAGAGCTGGACCACCGTCACCTCGAGCGTGACGCTCCCGGCCGGTCCGCAGCTCATGCGCTTCGTGCCGACGTCAGAGGGGTTCAACGTCAACTGGTTCGACTTCGGAACCGAGACAGGTGTTGCGGAGGCGATATCGGGGATCCCGCGTCTGCGCGCCTGCTACCCCAATCCCTTCAACCCACGGACGACCATCAGGTACGTTCTGCCCGAGCCGACGACCGTCAGCGTGGCCATCTACAGTCCGGCTGGGCGGCTCGTCAGGGAGCTTGTGCGCGACAGGCCCGTCGCGGCCGGCCGGCACGAGGTCGTCTGGAACGGGCGGAACGAGAGCGGGCGGACCGTCGCCGCGGGCGTCTACTCGTGTCGACTGAAGACGCCGGACGGGGAGGAGTCCGTCAAGCTGACGCTTCTGAAGTAGACGAGTGGAAGACCCCGCGTTCATCGGACGCGTGGTTTCCGATCCGGCGGATGATCAGATGAACCGCTACCACATCGCGCCCTCCGGCTGGGTGCCGGGGGACGACGATCCGTTCACCGTCGACGGCCTGTACCCGGCCGGGACGAGCTGCATCGTCCTGCGAGAGGACGATCTGCGGACCTGGTATGGTGCGTTGCCCAACGGCCTGTTCGCCTTCCATGTACACGCGGGCGCCCCCACGGTCGACGAGACGGTCGCCGACTTCATCAGGTACGAGAACGCTCTCGGACGCGTGCCGATCGTGAAGCTGCCGAGAGGCTTCACCGGGTCTGCGTTCGTCGAGGACGCGCTGGCCCGAGTGCCTGCCCCCTCGCTGCCTCGGAAGAGCGATCCCCGGTGGCTCGTTCACGCCACGACGACGGACGCCTGGACTCGAGTGCTCAAGGACGGGGAACTCCGTGCCTCTTCCGAGCTTCGGCCGGAGGCACGGCCTGATCTCGGCTCGCTGTATCTGGGCGAACCGCCCGAGTTTCACGAGTATGTGATGCTGGCCGCATTCGACTCGATCTCACCCGAGATCGTGGTCGCATCTCAGGAGCGCGGCGAGCTCTCAGAGGATCCCGACGCGCCGTATGCGCCCGGAGTGAGGATGTACTTCGAGTTCCGCGGTCTCCTTGCCGCGGGCATCGGGGTCCGCGACGGCCGCCACACGCACAAGGTCCACCGCCGACTGCCGCTGGATCCACATCTCATGGCATCCGTTCATGCTTCGGACGATGGGCCGACCCTGCAACCGGGGCCTGCCGGGCGCCGCACCACCGGAGGTCGAAGCCTGCTGGATCTTCGTCAGAGCGACGCGCACAGGACCGAGGGAGACCACCACGCTGACCTGAGCCCGACCTGGACACCCCGGACGTTCGCGGGTGAAGCGAACGCCGTGTTTCTCCGGTGGTATGGTGCCTCGTCGCGCTGAGGACAGTCCGCCATACGAAACCCCTCAGGAAGCCGGGAATCCAAAAAGGTGAGGCAATCTGAAACCCAGCTCAGGGAGCTGGCCATGAGACGGTTCTTTGTGATCACCATAGCCCTTGCGGCGCCTCTGCTTCTCTTGGCCGCCTGCGGCGAACAGGAGATTGAGATGACACAGACGCGCGATGCGGCTTCCGCTGCCGAGACTGAGGAGTATCGTGACCTGACGCACGAGGAGGAGCGGGTCATCGTCGACAAGGGCACGGAGATGCCATTTACGGGTGAGTACGTTGACCACTTCGAGAGCGGCACGTACCACTGCAAGCGTTGTGACGCGCCGCTCTACCGGTCGACCGACAAGTTCAAGACCTCGTGCGGATGGCCCAGCTTCGACGACGAGATCGAGGGCGCCGTTCGCAGAGAGCGCGACGCCGACGGCATCCGGACCGAGATCCTCTGCGCCAACTGCGGCGCGCATCTCGGGCACGTGTTCGAGGGGGAGAGGTTGACCGACACGAACATCCGGCACTGCGTCAACTCGATCTCGCTTGTGTTCAGATCCGACTCGGAGGCGAATGCCGAGGCGGAGAACACGAAAAAGGCCTACTTCGCCGGCGGCTGCTTCTGGGGCGTCGAGCACCTCTTCGAGCAGAAGGAGGGCGTGATCTCGGCATCGTCAGGTTACATGGGCGGCTCTGTCGAGGACCCCTCGTACCGGCAGGTCGTCTCCGGAGGGACCGGTCACCTCGAGACCGTCGAGGTGGAGTACGACCCTGAGAAGGTGAGCTACGAGGACCTCGCGAAGTACTTCTTCGAGATCCACGACCCGACGCAGGAGGGCGGTCAGGGCCCGGACATCGGCCCGCAGTACATCTCAGCCGTCTTCTACAGCACCGAGGACGAGAAGAAGACCGCCGAGAGGCTCATCGGCATCCTGAAGGACAAGGGCTACGACGTCGTGACCGACGTGCGGCCCGCGGGCGAGTTCTGGGAGGCCGAGGGTTACCATCAGGACTACTACGAGCAGAAGGGCACACAGCCCTACTGCCACGCCTACACGAAGCGGTTCTGACGACCTCGTGAGCGTCTTCAGGGACCAGATCACGGCGCCTCGCTCGACCAGAGCGGGGCGCCTCCTCGTGTTGGCCACAGGGTTGTAGCGGTCCCCGAGGAGCATGTGGTATTCTTGGTCCATCCACCCATAGTCGAATGGGCTCCCGGCCCCAGTTCGCGCTCCCGGAGGTGTCGCCATGCAGCGCATCGCCACGCTCCTGCTAACGCTTCTGTTGCTCATCCCGGCCACGACAGCGTCAACGGCTCCTCTCTTCGGAGCCCGTCTCGACTTCTACTGCGGCGATTGGCCGCGCGATGTCGCCGTGGGAGACTTCAACGAGGACGGTCACGACGACGTCGCCGTGCCGCTGAACGATGACGAGGAGGTTGCGGTCCTCCTCGGCAGGGGCGACGGGACCTTCGAGGATGCCGTGGAGTATGGCACGGCGGAGGACTCCTGGGATGCCGAGGGCCCTTTCAGCATTGCCATCGGGGATCTCGACGGGGATGACCACGAGGACCTCGTCGTCGCGAACTGGGAGAGCAACAACGTCGGCTTTCTGCTGGGGTACGGGGATGGAACGTTCGCAACCGCGGACACGATCCTCATCGGAGGGGGGCCGAACTGCGTCATCCTGACGGACGTCAATGAGGACTCGCTCCTGGATGCCGTGTCCGCCAACTGGCACGAGGGCAACGTGCGTATCGTGTTCGGTGACGGCGCCGGCGACTTCACATACCCCGCAGTGCCGGAGTACGTCGTGGGCAGTGGCCCTTACACCGTTCTCGACGGTGATTTCAACGAGGACGACCACATCGACCTAGCCGTGGCGAACTTCTGGGACGACGACTTCTCGATTCTCATCGGCGCCGGGGACGGCACGTTCAGCCCGGCCGTCGACTACCCGGCAGGGGATGCTCCGCACGACATCTCTATCGCGGACTTCGACGGCGACGATCACCAGGACCTCGTGATCCCCAACAGGGACAGCGACGATGTGTCCGTCTACCTCGGGAACGGCGACGGGACCTTCCAGTCGGGGACGACGTATCCCGTCGGCGACGCGCCGTATTCAGCGATCGCCGGTGACTTCAACGGGGACGGTGATCCGGACTTCGCAGCGTGCTCCCGCTACGACGATGTCGTGCACGTCTTCCTGGGCGACGGAGCCGGCGGATTCTCCGGCGGCGTGCCGTACGGCGTCGGGAGCGAGCCGTACTCCCTTGCGATTGGCGATTTCGATGAAAACGGCGTGCAAGACCTTGTCGTGGCCACGAGGGAGGGGGAGGACGTCTCCGTGCTCATCGGTGTTGGAGACGGGACGTTCCGGGACACACCAGCATTCGACTGTTACGAGAACCCCTACGCGATCACGCTCGGTCTTTTCGACGACGACGAGTACCTTGATCTTGCGGCCGCCTGCAGGTGGTCTGACACGAGCAAGGTCGAGGTCTACAGCGGCGGGGGCGACGGGAGCTTCACTTTTGCAAGCGAATGTCCGGTCGGGGACTTCCCTACGAGCATAACCTGCGGTCTCTTCGATGAGGATGCTGAGCTTGACCTTGTCACGGTCGGGATCAACGACCGGCAGGCCTCGGTGCTTCTGGGAAACGGGGACGGGACGTTCACACCCGGCACGCCGTTCGACGTCGGCTACCCGAGCGCCGTCGTGACCGCGGACCTCGATGGCCGGAGCGGCATCGACCTTGTCGTTTCGAACGGAGGACTGCGAGAGGTGTCGACGTTCACGGGCGACGGGGATGGTACGTTCACTGAGGTCGGGAGCTACACGACGGGAGGCTCCTCGGGCATGTCCGCCTACCGTCCGGCTGTGGGTGACTTCAATGGAGACGATGAGTCGGATCTTGCCGTTCCGATGGGTTCCTACAACACGAGTGCTCTTGCCGTGCTTCTCGGAAACGGCGAT
Source organism: Candidatus Effluviviaceae Genus V sp. (assembly GCA_014728125.1). Taxonomy (NCBI): domain Bacteria; phylum Candidatus Effluviviacota; family Candidatus Effluviviaceae; species Candidatus Effluviviaceae Genus V sp. The sequence continues at coordinate 5,365 of WJMD01000143.1, read as the reverse complement.
GGGTCGTTCGGCGCCCCGACGGTGCATATCACCGGAGGCGTCGGGACCGGACACGCCTCCGCCGGCCGCTTCAATGCCGATGACCACGTGGACGTCGTGGTGCCCTGCTACAACTCGAGCGCGATCTTCGTGTTCCTCGGGAACGGCGACGGGTCGTTCCAGGGTCCCGTGTCTTGTCCCGCCGGCACTGAGCCGATCGACAGCGAGGTCGGGGACTTCAACGGAGACGGATACGGTGACGTGGCGGTCGTTGACTCCCATGGTGACAACCTCATGGTGCTTCTGGGGAACGGGGACGGGACCTTCCAGGACGCTCGACCGTTCGCCGGTCAGAGCGGCGCGCACGACGCCGTCGCTGGCGATCTCGACGGAGACGGCTACCTGGACGTCGTGATGTCGAACACGTCATCGGACGACATTTCCGTCTTCATGAACCTCTCGACCGAGACGCCTGTGGAGGGGACGTTCTTCGCGGCGCTCGGTCAGGATGGGGATGTCGTGCTCCGATGGTCGGTGGGCTCGCTCGCTCACATCAGAGGCTTCAACGTCTACCGCAGCACATCCCCGAACGGCCCGTTCATGTGCCTCACTGAGGACTTCCTTCCTCCCGAGTCACCGGGCATGTTCGTCGACGACTCTGTCTGGCCGGGAACGACCTTCTGGTACGAACTCCGCGCCGTGCTCCTCGACAACACGGAGGAGTGTGTGGGCCACGGACTACCGAGCGCCACGACGCCCGGGCATCTGCACCTGTCGCTCTCGCGCCCTGTTCCGAACCCCACCCCGTCCGGGTGCTTCATCGCCTTCGATATCCCACAGGACGGAACTCCCGCTACGTTGGCCGTCTACAACGTGCGCGGGCAGCTTGTGCGGACGCTCTTCGACGGGCGCGCCGACCGCGGACGCCGCATCGTGTCGTGGGACGGCACATGCCCGGAGGGACGCGTCGCCTCCGGCGTCTACTTCGTGAGGCTCGAGGCAGAGGGCGAGTTTCGACAGGAGAAGGTGCTGCTTCTGCGGTGATGCGACGTGTGCGCTGAAGCGACATGAACTCCCGCGAGAACAGAGAACACCCGCCCGTTCCGGGGCGGGTGTTCTCGCATTCAGAGTGTGACGAACGGCCTAGTAGATCAGGCGGTACCGGAGCTCCCCGATGCTTCCGGTCGTATCGAGCACGATGTTGTGATCGCCGGCGTCCTCCCCGGGGCATGTTACAGTGAAGACGTACGAGCCGGAGCCGAACGTGACAAGTGTGTCTGTGGAGAATTCCGCAGCCTCGGCGCCGGCCTGTGTGCTGGTACCGTCACCGTTGTAGGCCTGATAGGTCACGCCGTACATTCTGTCGTTCTCGAAACCGGTGACCGTGCAGACACCGCCCTGGGCTGGGTGGCCGGCCGCCAGCTCCAGGGTCCATGTCGTGTAGTGCGGGACGGCGATCGTCTCTGTATTACCCGCCCAGACCGTGCCGGACTCCCGGACGTAGTGCAAGGAGCCCAGGTCCTTGCCGTCGACCATGTCGGCATTGAGGTCGGTGCAGACCGTGCCGTTGTTGACCGCGACATCGCCGCTGGTATTCCCCGCGTCGCGGCCGTCGACCATGTCGGCGTCGAGCCCGATGTTGTGCGACCAGTTGTTGAGCGGGATGTCGCCTGCCTGACCCCCGACGTCGTACCCGTCGAGCTGGTCGGCATTGAGGTCCGTGCAGAGCATGCCGTTGCTGACGGCGACTTCGCCGCTCGCGTTGCCCGCGTGGTAGCCGTCGTGCAGGTCGGAGTTGAGATTGCCGCACACGGTTGTGGACCTGACGGAGATGGGCGCCGAGCCGGTGGCGACGTTCGCGCTGATGTCGTCAGCGACGCTTAGGGAGCCGGCCACATCGAGCGTGGCGCTCGGGGTCGTCGTGCCGATACCCACCGAGGAACCATCATCGTAGACCACGGAGTTCGTCAGCGTCGTCGAGCTTGAGAACCTCGGCACGTAGTTACTCGTTCCGCTCCCACCGATCCCGGTTGGGGCCGGTTGCCAGGTGCCGTTGCCGCTGGCGTCGGATGTGAGGACATACCCGTCAACCGGGCTGTCCGAGAGCGTGAAGACCGAGGACACGGTCAGGTCGGTGATCTGACCGGTGCTCAAGCTGAACGTCGGTGCCATGACGTTGCTCGCATCGACCGTGTTGGCGACAGTGAGGTTGCTCATTCGAGCGTGCCCGTCGACATCCAGGTCCGTGACCGGGGAGTTTGTCCCGATGCCGAGTCTGTCGTTGACCGCGTCGTAGTACAGGTTCGGCGTGGCCCCGAGCGAGCCGCCGTCGTTGAAGATGATGTCGCCACTCGAGCCGGGCGGCGTGACGCCCGGCGCCGGCTGCCAGGTCCCCTGGCCGTACGCGTCGGATGTCAGGACATGGCCGTCGGCTGCTCCGCTCGGCAGGTCGAACTGCGACGACACGTAGACGGCGCTCGCGCTCAGCGTCGACAGGGTGGCCATAATGCCGTCCATCTCGTAGAAGTGGAGTTGACCGGCGTGCGCGCTACCCTGCACGTCCAAGTCGTGCGACGGGCTCGACGTCCCGATCCCCACGTTGCCGCTCGTCCGGTAGACGTTGCCGCCGGACTCCGTCCAGTCGGTATCTCCCGGCAGGCCGCCCTCGATCGAATCCGCGACGGCCGCGCGGCGCGCGTAGGGCGCCGCGGTCAGCTCGACGCGCGGGGTAAGCTCCGGCTCCCCCTCCACGGCGATGCCGAGCCAGTACCGCGCGTCGAAGGGGATGTCGAGCGGTGTGTCGCTTCCGAGTATCACGTCGAAGATCCCGTCGGTCACGGCGACGTGCTTGGAGCCGGCCCACAGCGTGTTCCCCGCCGTTTCGCTGTCGTAGATCGTGAACTCCATCTGATACGTCCCGTCGGGGACGACGTTGCCGAGGTCATCTCGCAGGACACCCTGATAGCTCATCGTTGCGGGCGGCGCGGCGAGGGCGACCGCAGCTGCCGCGAGGACTGCGAGCGCGCAGATCATGACCAGTCTCATCCTTGAGCCTCCATCTTCTGTGGGTTGGAAGTCGCGCATTCAGAGCGGCGTTGGGACCTGCCGCCGTCGAGTCCCGACCCAGGGCGCTACTTCAGAAGCACCATCTTCCTGGTTTCTATGAACTCACCTGCTACCATGCGGCAGAAGTAGACGCCGCTTGCCAGCCCCGCGCCGTTGAGAGTCACAGCGTGAACCCCCGGGTCCCTCACCCCGTCGACGAGGGTGCGGACCATCCGTCCGTCGACCGAGTAGAGGAGGAGGCGAACGTCCGATTCCGCCGGGACCGAGTAGGAGATCGTGGTCACCGGGTTAAACGGGTTGGGGGTGTTCTGATCCAGTCGAAAAGTCGGGGGACCGCCCTCCGGCACGTCGGTCAGAATCCACCCCGGCGTGTACCAGAAACCGATCTTCTGCAGGTAGCTGCCCCCGGAGATGACTCCCGTCGCGCTCTGCCCGGCCGTGCCGAGAACGGAGTAACCGGTTCCCGACGAGTGCCCCCCTCCGGACCCGACAACGCCGCGGTCGATAGCATAGCCCGCCGCGCACGTGACCGAGCCGAACAGGAGGATGGACGCGACGAGGCAGATAACTCTCTGCGCCATGGAGGCCTCCTTTCTCGTGCCTACTGATGGCAAGCGACCCCTCATCCATCAGAGGAGTCGCGCGACGATTCCACAAAACCACCTATTTGACACTCAAGATACAGATTAACATAATTTTAGCCTCCTTGTCAATGAGTGGTCCGTGCTGTGGCTGCGCCTGGCGAGACGGGAGGTTGCTTGCCGCCGCGGCCGGGCGGGTACTGGACGCGAAATCGGAGGAGGTTTGCCGCCGCGGTCGGCTGCTACAGGACCTGCAGCTTGGCTGGCTCTCCGCACGGGCATTGAGAGCGGCACGCGGACGTCATATACTCGGTCCGGGTTCAGGTATTGAGCCAACGTTCCGTTCTGCCGGACGGGTTTCGGGGCTGGATCGCGCTCCGGGGCGTGGGACACCCGGTCCGGCATGAGGAAACGGGGTTCCTGGGATGCATAGACTTGAGGCTCGATCGGGCAGGGGGTCGAGAGCGCGCGTCTGGTGCGCGGCGCTCGTGCTGGCGGCGTTCGTGGGCGCCTTCCTCTGGGGCTACCTCGTCCACCGCATGGGGATTCCCCCTTACGACCTCGTCGAGTCGGGAATGACGTCCGCGGCGAGATTCGTGAGGAGTCTCCGGGCCGAGAAGCCGCGTCGCGCTCGCGCCGGCGAAGGAAGCGGACGCGGCCTGAGCGAGGCGGAACGACGAGAGGCCGAGGCGCTGACGTCGATCTCCTACCTGACGGGTACGATGCCCGCCGGCGCGGCGACGGGCGTGACCGTGTTCGAGAAGGACCGGGCGCAGGCTGGGCTCAACCTCGTGACGTCCGGGCACGACTCCGAGGTCTTCCTCATGGACATGGAGGGAGAACCTCTCCATATCTGGAGCTACGCGTTCGAGGACATCTGGCCGGACTACGACCTGCCCAAGGGGACAACCGAGACGTTCCGTAGGGCGCATCTCTTCCCGAACGGGGATCTCCTGGCGATCTTCAACTGGATCGGACTCGTGAAGCTCGATCGCGACTCCAACCTGCTCTGGTCCTACAGGGGCGGCTGCGGAAACGACCTGTTCGTTGACGACGACGGCGATATCTACGTGATCGGGAACGAGATCAAGAGAATCCCTCGGATTCATCCCCGCAGAGAGACACTCGAGAACTTCCTCGTCGTGCTCAGTCACGAGGGCGAGGTGCTCAAGCGCGTCTCCCTGCTCGAAGCCTTCGAGCGGTCCGCCTACGCGCCTGTTCTTGACGGGATGCCCGATGGAGGCGACATCCTGCACACGAACACGGTCGAGGTCCTGGACGGGCGACTCGCCGGGCGCTCGCCCGCGTTCAAGAAGGGCAACGTGCTCCTCTCGATGCGCAACCTGAACACCATCGCCGTGTTGGACCCTGACGCGGGCAAGATCGTATGGGCGCTCTCGGGCAGGTGGAGAGAGCAGCACGAGCCGACCGTGCTGGACAACGGCAACGTGCTCCTCTTCAACAACAAGGCGGGGGACGGGGTGTCGGAGGTCCTCGAATTCGACCCGTTCACTCAGGAAATCCACTGGTCCTACCGCGGCGGCCCGACGCGCGAATTCTTCTCGGAGAAGGCCGGGACCAGTCAGCGCCTTCCGAACGGCAACACCCTCATCGTAGAGTCGGACGCGGGCAGGGCCTTCGAGGTGACGCCGGAGGGGACCATCGTGTGGGAATTCGTGAACCCTCTGAGGGCCGCTGAGGACGGGGAACTAACCGCAACGCTCTTCGGTCTTGTCCGG
>WJMD01000142.1 GCA_014728125.1 Candidatus Effluviviaceae Genus V sp. | reverse complement strand
GGAAGCGGCAAGAGCACCGTCGCGCGCATCCTGCTTCGCCTCGAGCAGCCCGACGAGGGACGCATCCTCCTCGACGGCACGCCCATTCTCGAGAAGGAACCGAGACGCGCCTCCCTCGCCTACCGCAGGGTCGTTCAGATGGTCTTCCAGGACCCGTTCGGCTCGCTCAACCGCACGCACGACATCCAGCACCATCTCGCCAGACCGCTTCTCAGACACAAGCGCGCAACGACGAAGAACGTCCGCGACAAGGCCGTCGAGCTCCTGCACGTGGTGGGTCTGGAGCCGGCCGAGGAGTTCATCGCGCGCAGGCCGTACGAGCTCTCGGGCGGGCAGCGCCAGCGCGTCGCCATCGCGCGTGCCCTCGCGGTCGACCCGGACCTCCTCATCGCCGACGAGCCGACCTCAATGCTCGACGTCTCGATCCGCATGGACATCCTGACGCTCCTCGCCGACCTCAAGGAGACGCGGCGGCTGGCCATGCTTCTCATCACGCACGACCTCGCGTCGGCCCGCCACCTCGCGGACCGCGTGCTGGTGCTCTTCCGCGGCAGGATCGTTGAGGGCGGCCCTGCGGACGAGCTCGTCACGTCGCCGGCGCACCCGTACACGCGCGCGCTCCTCTCCTCCATCGCCGACGTCGGCACGCTGAGCTCCGAGGCGCCCGAGGTCGAACGCGACCCGTCCGACGAACCGGAGGAAGGCTGCCCCTTCGCACCCCGCTGTCCCGACGTCATGGACGTCTGCCGGACGATCGACCCCTCGTACCGGACGGTCGAGTCGCGCCGGGTGCGGTGCCACCTCTACCCCGAAACCGCGAAGGAGTGACTCCCGTGGCGGTACACCGCTTCCCCGACGACTTCCTCTGGGGCGTGGCGACCTCGGCCCAGCAGATCGAGGGCGCACGCAGTGAGGGCGGACGCGGCGACTCCGTGTGGGACGCCTTCGCGCTCCAGGAGGGGACCATCGAGGACGGCTCGACCCCGTTCGTGGCGTGCGACCACTACCACCGCATGCGCGAGGACGTCGGGATCATGGCGTGGCTCGGCGTGACCTCGTACCGCTTCTCGACCTCCTGGTCGCGGGTCATGCCGGGCGGAACCGAACCCAACGCGACCGGCCTCGACTTCTACGACGCGCTCGTCGACGCGCTCCTGGAGCACGGCATCGAACCGTTCATCACGCTCAACCACTGGGACATGCCCGTCGAGCTCCTCGAACCGGGCGGCTGGTCCTCGCGCGGGACGGTCCCGGCGTTCGTCGAGTACGCCCGCGCCGTCGCGGCACGGCTCGGCGACCGCGTCCGGTTCTGGACGACGCACAACGAGCCGTGGGTTGTCGCGACGCTGGGCTACGAGGACGGCTGCCACGCCCCGGGATGGCGGGACCCGGGGGCGGCGCTTCGGGCTGCGCACCACCTCCTCCTCTCCCACGGGCTCGCGACAGAGGCCGTACGCCGAGAGGTCGCCGACGCGCGCGTCGGCATCGTGCTCAACCTCGTGCCGTCGTTCCCGCACTCCGACACCGATGGTGACCGCGAGGCCGCGCGCTGGTTCGACAGCTTCTTCAACACGTGGTATCTGGACCCGCTTTTCCGCGGCGAGTATCCGCAGGACGGCGTCCGCGACCGCGTCCGACGCGGCCATCTCGAGAGCGGGCGGCTGCCGTTCGTCGAGAAGGGCGACATGGAGACCATACAGACACCGATCGACCTTCTCGGGGTCAACTACTACACCCGTGCGGTCATGAAGGCCGGACCGGACGGAGGACCGGAGCGGGCCGAGCCGGCGCCCGGCGCGGAGTTCACGGAGATGGGCTGGGAGGTCTATCCCGACGGACTGACCGATCTTCTCATCCGGGTCCACGAGGAGTACGCGCCGGGCCCGATGTACGTGACGGAGAACGGTATCGCGCTGCCGGAGCCCGACCGTGCCGGGGAGCGCATCGAGGACCCGCGACGCATCGCCTACCTCCGCGACCATCTCATCGCAGCGCACCGCGCCATCGAGGCCGGCGTGCCGCTCAGGGGCTATTTCCACTGGTCGCTCATGGACAACTTCGAGTGGGGCCACGGGTACACGAAGCGCTTCGGTCTCTACCACGTCGACTTCGAGACATGCGAGCGCACACCGAAGGCGAGCGCGCACTGGTACCGCGACACGATCGCGGCGAACGCCGTAGATGACGACGAAGAAACTCGAAGCAGCACCGGGGACGGAACCAGGAGGAACCCGTGAAGTCGAAGCGTACGAGAACGATCCTGTGGACGACGGCCCTTGCCGCCGCGGTGATCCTGACCGCCGCGACCGCCGTCGTTTCCGCCGAGCCGGAGGTGAGCATCGTCTCCGACCTCGAGGGACAGAAGCTCCTGCTCGACGGCGAGGACACCATGGTCTTCGGCATGAACTGGGGCTACGTGCCGATCGGCGAGAACTACCTCTACAACCTGTGGGCCCAGCCCGAGGACTTCATCAAGACGGTGCTCGACCGCGAGATGCCGCTCCTTCAGGATATGGGCGTCAACTCGATCCGCCTCTACGTCGGCATCCCGCCCCGGTGGGTCCAGTACATCTACGAGGAGTACGGCATCACCACGATGCTGAACCACACGGTGGGCCGCTACGGCTACACCATCGACGGCGCCTGGGTGCCGTCGGTCGACTACTCGGACCCGCGGTTCCGAAAGCTCGTGACCGAGGAGATCATCGAGTGGGTCGAGCTCTACCGGGACACGCCGGGCGTGATCTTCTGGCTCCTCGGCAACGAGAACAACTACGGCCTCCACTGGTCCTCGTTCGAGATCGAGGCGCTGCCCGAGGGCCAGCGCGACGAGGCCAGAGCGCGCTACCTCTATTCGCTCTTCGAGGACATCACGCGGGAGATCAACCGCGCCGATCCTGAGAAGCTCGTCGCCATCGCGAACGGCGATCTGCAGTACATCGACATCATCGCCGAGGAGTGCACGAGCCTCGACATCCTCGGCACGAACGTCTACCGCGGCATCTCGGCGCGCGACCTCTACGCGGTCGTCGAGGAGAAGCTCGGCATCCCCATCGTCTACACCGAGTTCGGAGCCGACGCCTACAACGCGAGGGAGATGCGCGAGGACCAGCTGATGCAGGCCAAGTACCTCATCGGCCAGTGGCAGGAGATCTACGAACAGTCGTACGGCAAGGGACGCGTCGGGAACGCCATCGGCGGCTACATCTTCCAGTGGTCGGACGGCTGGTGGAAGTACCTGCAGGAGAGCCGTCTCGACATCCACGACACGCACGCGTCCTGGCCGAACGGCGGCTACATAGAGGACTACGTCGAGGGCGAGTACAACATGAACGAGGAGTGGTGGGGCATCACGGCCAAGGGCCCGCCCGACCACCGCGGCCTCTACCAGGTCTACCCGCGCGCGGCCTACTACGCGCTCCGCCGGGCCTTCAAGCTCGACCCGTACGCCCCGACGACCGACCTCCAGGCCATCCGCGAGCATTTCGCGCCGATCCGGCCGGCCACGGCGGCCCTTCAGGCCAGGAGCGACCGGGCGGCGCTTCTGGGCGAGCCGCGCGAGCGCGTGCACGTCTCGGACGTCCGGCTCGAGTTCGAGACGTTCAACACAGGCGGCGAGCACACGACGACGCCGGAGGACAACGACGGCTCGGCCGAGGGCTACCCGTCGTTCCAGGGGTTCGACCATCTCGAGTCGTTCTACATCGACGTCGAGGTGAAGCCGACCGAGAGCGTGAGCGGAAAGGTGTCGGTCAACATCCTCGGTAATGTGCCGGAGAACCCGATCGACGAGATCTTCTACGAGAACCGCGGCCGCAAGCGCACCGTCGGCGAGACCGAGATCGGGGACGTCGAACGGGTGAAGGTCTATCAGGCCTCGGTCTCGTGGGACGACAAGTGGTTCATGCTCGACGGCTTCTACCGGACGGGTCATCTCCACTGGAAGCACGAGGGCGACTTCTTCGGTCTCTACCGGGACGCCTACTACGGCGAGAACGTCGACATCTACAACGGCATGGCGCCCGTGGGGTTCGAACTCGCCGGCAAGAAGCACTTCGACGGACTCAAGGTCGCGTTCGGCCCGCAGCTCTGGTGGGGCGCGAACCCGGCCGTGCTGCTCAAGTACCGCAAGCAGATCGGGCCCCTGAACGCGACCGCCGTCTACCACGAGGACATCGACGAGCAGTCGTCCGTGAGCACGTCGATCGCGATCCCCGAGCCCAAGACCCGCAAGGTCTCGCTGCAGTTCGAGACCGGCTACGGCGACTGGAACCTCCAGGGCGGAGCGCTCTGGTCGGGCAGCACGAAGGTCGGTGACGAGTTCCAGATCGTCGAGGACGACGTCGTCTACGAGGACGAGATCATCGACGGCGACACGTTCGGAGGGAAGGCGAAGGTCACGTGGCAGAAGGGCCGCTGGCACTGGTACGCGCAGGCGGCGCGGATGGGACTCGTGGCGAACGCCGGTCCGGACCCGATCATCACGTTCACCGGCTGGCAGCTCAAGGACTCCGGTCTCGGCAACCAGACGAACTTCCTGACGGGCCTCGCGGTCAACGTCGGGAACCTCCAGATCGCGCCGAACTTCCTCTGGCAGGAACCGATCATCGGCCCGATCCCGGACGATGTACCCGACCCCGGGCGGCCGCGGAACGTCCTCTCGGACCCGTTCGCCGTCAGAGGGAACCGCGAACAGGTGGGCGGCGAGCTCCTCTTCACGTACGACCCGACGCCCGCGACGTGGTTCTGGCAGTGGGACAACAACGTCCGCGAGGACGCCCCGCTGGCTGCGAGCATCGGGTTCGTCTACCGGCACCTGCCGACGACGATGGACGTGACGAACTTCATCGCGGAGGACGGCGTGACCGTCTACTCTTTCGGCGCCTCTCCCCCGCCCGAGGACCTCTGGAGCATCAACGCGCGGCTCGTCTCGAAGCTCGCGGCCCGGACCAGGATGGTCGCCACGCTCGTCTACGAGCGGACGCAGCCCAGAGGATGGGACCCGTCGGACGAGAACGAAACGCTCAACCGGACCATCGAGACCTTCAGCGCGGACGGAACCGTCACGCACGGCCCGTGGGCCGTCGGCGCGAACGTCGCCGTCAACGGCTGGGGTCCGTACGATTACCACCGCGACTTCAACCTGACGTACCCGCTGCAGGTCGGCGGCGACATCTCGTACTCGCTGGGGCAGCCGCGCTGGTTCGGCGACGCGCAGACGCGCATCGGCGTGTCGGGCAAGTGGCGCTCCCTCGACCTGAACTCGAACCGGTACGACGCGGAGTCGGCCGGCGACGAGGAAGGCTCGGAGTGGGAGATCAGAACGTACGTGCACGTGGCGCTCTAGGAGCGCCGCGGGGGCCTTCGGTGTCGTGAGGTGCACGCGAGGGCTCGCGGCGGCGGGCGCGAGACGCGCTCGCCCCGGCAGAGGTTCCTAGACGCGCTTCTCGATGAGCGAGGGCAGCTCACGGGCGCGATGGCAGGCGGAGATATGGCCGGGTCCGATCTCGATCGGGCCCGGCTGTTTCGTGGAGCAGACATCGATCGCGTAGGGACAGCGGGGATGGAACCTGCAGCCGGAGGGCGGCTTCCTCAGGCTCGCGGGCTGGCCGCCGATGCTCACGGGCTCCGGACCGCCGGGCTGGACCGACGGGAACGCCCGCAGGAGCCCGTCGGTGTACGGATGGCGCGGCGACTCCTTCAACGTCTTCGCGGGACCGACCTCGGCGAGCCGCGCGGCGTAGAAGACCGCGACGCGGTCGGACACCTGGAGCATCCGCGCCAGGTCGTGCGTGATGAAGAGCACCGCGAACCCGAGCTCACGCTGGAGCTCACGGATGCGCTCGAGGATCTCCCGCTCGACGATGACGTCGAGGGCGGTCGTCGGCTCATCGAGGATGACGATCGATGGCCGCATCGCCAGCGCGAGCGCGATGCCGACCCGCTGACGCATCCCGCCCGAGAGCTGGTGCGCGAACGAGTCGAGCCGGTCCCTCGGAATGCCGACGAGGTCCAGAAGGAACAGGGCCCGCTC
>WJMD01000141.1 GCA_014728125.1 Candidatus Effluviviaceae Genus V sp. | reverse complement strand
GGACGACCTCGCGATGTGGGAGGATCCGGGCGGCCGCTGGCACATGCAGGTCGACCGTGAAATGACCGAGGAACAGAAGGAGGAGGTCAGACGCCTCCGGTCGATCGGGTATCTGGCCGGGCAGGCGGCCGTTCCCGAGGTCGCCGGTGTCACCGAGCACGACCCCGAGAGGGCGTGGAACGGTCTCAACTTCTACACCTCCGGCGACTTCCCCGGCGCCGTTCTGATGGACATGGAGGGCAATATCCTGCACAGGTGGGAGTACGCCTTCATCGACGCGTGGCGCGCGAACCCCGTCAACGAGCTGCCGAAGAACACGAAGGGCGCGGGGTTCTGGCGGCGGGCCTTCCTCTACGAGAACGGCGACGTGCTCGGCATCTACGACGGGATGGGGCTGGTGAAGGTCGACAAGGACTCGAGACTCATCTGGTCCTACCTGGAGGGAGCCCACCACGATCTCGAGGTCGCCGAGGATGGTCGCATCTACGTCCTCGTGCGGGAGGCGCACATCGTCCCGAGGGTCAATCCCCATCAGCCGATACTGGAGGACTTTGTCGTCGTTCTCGACCCGGACGGCACCGAGCTCGAACGGACCTCCGTCGTGACGGCGCTCGAGAACTCGACATACGACGACATTCTGGCCTCAATGCGTGACAGCGGCGACATCCTTCACACCAACACGGTCGAGCTTCTCGACGGCAGGCTGGCGTCGCGGGTGCCCGGATTCGAGGCGGGCAACGTCATGATCTGTCCGCGGGAACTCGACGCCGTCCTCGTGATGGACCTCGAGCGCGAGAGCGTTGTCTGGGCGACGACGGCGCCGTGGGTGAAGCCGCATCAGCCGACGGTACTCGAGAACGGCGACATCCTCATCTTCGACAACCGGGGCAACGGCGGAGCCTCCCGCGTCATCCAGTTCGACCCGGTCACACGCGACATCACCTGGCTCTACGCGACGAAGGACCCGTGGGACTTCTTCTCGAATGAGTGCGGCTCGAATCAGCGGCTCCCGAACGGCAACACGCTCATCACGGAGAGCGACCGGGGCAGGGCCTTCGAGGTGACTCCCCGGAAGGAGATCGTCTGGGAGTACGTGAACCCCGCCCAGGTCAAGGACGACGAGGGGCACGCCTTCATCGCGTCGATCTTCGAGATGCTCCGTCTGCCCCCGGACTTCCCGACCGACTGGCTCGAGTCCGAGTGACGTCGGCCCGAGACCCCGGCGTCGGACCATCCCTTCGCCCCTCGGCACCCGAGGCTTCTCGGGCGGTCCGGGCGCTCATCATTGACCAGCCGCGCCATCTGTGGTATAGTTGAGAAAAGAACGCTTCGAGTGAAACCGCAAGTCCGTCTGAGCCCGGGCGGAAAGGGGGCGAGGCATGGTCACGCGCACGCAGGTTGTTCTTTCCCTGGCAGCGATCGTTGCGCTGGCATCGGTCGCCGGTGCGGCCTCGATCGAGGCCGACGGCTATGTGCTCGACTACGAGGGCATCCACTGCAAGGCCATCGACCCGGTCTACGATGACACCGACCCCGACGGGAACGGGGGAGACCTCATGGCGCTCTACGTGGACCAGCAGGTCGACCGGCTGGTGTTCCGCGTGGGGATGTTCATGATGCGTTCGCTCGATGGGAAGAGCGACTGGTTCCGCGATGCGGACACCGAGATCATCGTCTGCGCCGACTACGCCCCGGGCGGGGTGATGGACGTTCCCGGCGTGGACGGCGCACGCGTTCCCCTTTCCTGGGACAGCGCCGTCCGGATGGGCTACGACGACCGCGGCGGGTTCAGCGCGAGTCTGCTGACGCCCGATGGGGTGTCTGTCCGGAGCGAGACCCTGAGCGATGTCGTCATCGACCCGACCATTCACACCATCGAGTGCGCCGTTCCGCTGCCGGCGGACTTCGAGGAGGCCGTCACGACGGCGGCCGGGGTATCGAGGGCGGCGTATCGCGATGTGGCGAAGGCCGCGGCCGGGAACGAAGCCACGCCGGTCCGCTATCACGTCGTCGCTGTCATCGACGGTCGCGTCGTCGATGAGATGACGGCCACGAACGAGCCCGAACGCGGAGACCACAACGTCGCCTTCGTCCAGCACGGAAACCAGGGACTCACCTACACGACCGTCTTCTGGGGGGAGAAGGGTGAGAACGCTTCATATGCCGGCGACCCGGCGAACCCCGACGACGGCTTCGACGAGCTTCTCGACGCGCACGACTACTACGACATCCCCGGCAACTTCCACATGGCGGGCACGCTCATCACGGGCGCCGAGTGGCACGATCCCTCATTCAATGATTCGCTCGTGAACGGTGTGACCGAGGGCTGGGCCCAGATGATGACCTCGGCGTACGCGCAGCACATCATGCCGTTCGTGTACGACGAGATGAACAGCTGGTCGGTCTACATCCATCGCCAGCTCGTCTCCATGTACTACGGGCAGTGGCCGACGGTCGCCTGGGTACCCGAGCGCACCTGGCTCGAGAACCCGGACTCGGACGGCAACGGCATCGACGCGTCGTGCTGCGTCATCGACAACACCATCAAGGACGACTTCGCAGACAACGACGTCGAAGCGGTCATCCTCGACGACTACGTTCACTGCGGTTACATGAACGACGCCCTCAACGACCACCACGTCTACGTGCTCGACAATGGTCTCAAGGTCCTGCCGATCGACAACGACTTCGTAGGCGAGATGAACTACGACGGCGGCGCCGCCATGAACACGATCTGGAACGGCACCTCCGACGAGATCATCATCTACGGGAACGACTGGGAGGTCGCAGCCGAGGTCGCGGGCTTCGACGTCACGCATCCAGACGCCCTCAACAACTACATCTACGTGCTCCAGCAGTGTCAGCTCTACAATACGCAGATCAGCGTGTGGAAGCTCGACGACCTCATCGACTCGTGGCCGACGACCGCCATCACGCTCCAGAACGGCTGCTACGGGCTCCTGGGCGAATGGTACGGCTACGGCGGCAGCTGCAACTCGTGGTACTGCAACTGGGCGAGCTACACCGGGGAGGAGAACCTCGACGGGCACGATCCGAAGTGGGGCTACCAGGGGGCGTGGCAGTACGCATATAACAAGATCGCCTCGGGGCCGGACAACGACCTGTCACAGACGGCGTGGTACGTGATGATGTCGATGCTCCACGAGACGGGCTGGCACGACGGCGGTGAGATCGCCGGCTGGGAGCACCGCTACTCGAACCACATCAAGAACGCGAACCCCTACGCCGAGGCCGCGCTCTGGGCCGAGGACATGGGTACCTACGCCACGAACACGACCGGCTGCTCGCTCTGGGACATCGACGAGGACGGGCGCGACGAGGCGGTCCTCTGGAACGACCGCGTCATGGCGGTCTTCGAGGAGATAGGCGGCAAGGCAAACTGGGTCTTCGCGAAGGGCAACGGAGGCTATTCGGTCGTCGGGAACTGCAACGTCTACTGGGCGGAGACGGCGGGCGACTGGAACGAGACGAACCACGTCGCCGCGCTCTCGGACGTCAGCGTCGGAGGCATCGACCGCCAGCACGACGACTATTCGTTCGAGGTGCTCTCGGGGTCCGGCAGCACCGTGTCGCTCAGGCTCACGCACTCGGGCGGCGCCGTCGAGAAGACCGTGTCACTCACGACCGGCGATCCGTATCTCGATGTCGTCTACGACGCGGGTGGTGAGACCGTATACATCAAGAGCGGATGGTCGCCGCACCTCATCGGTCTCATCTGGGACCCCGAGCTCTACCGCGTGTGGGACCCGGGAACCGGCAGCTACTGCGGCCAGCGCTACTCGGGACTGGGCGTGACCGGCGCGTACGTCCTGGGCGACGGGGGAGCATCCCACAACCTGACGCAGACCGCCACGCTCCTCGAGATCGACGAGATCGTCGGCACGGGGCAGTTCGAGTTCTACCTCTACGCCGGCTACACCAGCACCCCGGTCGGGGATGAGATCGCGGAGCTCGAGGCGCTCTCGGCGGGCCTGACCGATGTCCTGTCTCCGACCCCGGTGGTCGGCAACTACTACCCGACGGCCGACCGGCTCGTCGTCAGGTTCAACGAGGTCGTGCAGTACGACAACGTCGACCTGACGGGCGTCGGCATCGATGCCGATGACGACCAGACGCCCGACGTTCTTCTGACACCCGCCTGTGTCGTTGAGAACACCGAGGACTCATCGGTCATTCGCATCGACCTCTCCCCGGAGATCGCTGATCTCATCGAGGCCCTGCCTCCGGGCGGACTCGAACTCGACTTCGAGCCCGACTCGTTCTTCGACGTCTTTTTCAACGGCAACCCGGCCATCGACTCGTCGGACGATGTCGATCTCATCTACGGTGCGAACACGAAGATCACGATCGATGGGTACTTCGATGACTCGGAGTGGGCGCCCTACACGCTCGTGGTCGACGATCCCGACGACGACTCCGGCTGGCATCCCCCGGAGCAGCCGCTCATGAACGAACTCTACGGGCTCCACGTCGACTGGGACGCCGAGTTCCTCTACCTCGGCGTCAACGGGCAGGTCAGCGGGAACAGCTGGCTCCTCTACCTCGATACCGACCCTGACGGCGCGAACGGGGAGACCGACCTCACGGCTATCGACAGCTGGGAGCGCGGCGCCATGTTCACGGCCTCGGGGTTCCGCGCGGACTTCCAGTACGGCTGCTACCAGCACCAGGGGGCCTACGACTCCGACAGTTTCTTCTCGATCGACTCGCCGACCACGACGACGGCGCTCACCGATTCGATCATCTCGGCGTTCGACGCGCAGCACGACTACGGCGTCGACGGCGGGAGCGAGATCGCGATCCCCTGGCACGTGCTCTATGGTCTCGGTCCCGGTCAGGTCCCGGCGAACGCCGAGTTCTCGCTCGTCGCGTCGATCTGCTGGGACCCGGAACCCGACGGCGAGCTCGGCGGCGACTCGGCGCCGTCGAACAGCTCGGCGTCGCTTCCGACCATCGACACGGTCTACACACTGACCATCGACCACGACGGCGACGGGTATCCCGACGAGGGGGCGACCGGCGTGCCGGAGGGCGGCGCGTTCGTCGGGCGCTCGAGACTCGTGACGGCGACACCGAACCCCTTCAACCCGACGACGACGGTGCGCTACAATGTCGCCGCCGGCCACGAGAGCGACGTCACGCTCAGTCTCTACGACGTCACCGGCCGGGTCGTGAAAACGCTCGTCGACCGCCCGGTAGGCCCCGGCCGACACAGCGTCTGCTGGGACGGTCGGGACGAGCGCGGCCGTCTCTGTGCCTCCGGGGTCTACTTCCTGAGGCTCGTCGCCGGCGACGACCGGGACGTCTCGAAGATCGCTCTTCTGAAGTAGAGCGAACGTGGAACGACAGTGGGCGCCGTCGCCGTGAACGGTGGCGGCGCCTCGCTTTTGTCCGTTGACGCGTGCCGGTGGCGGCCGTAGATTGAACGGGACGCACAAGGGAGACCTGTTCGCATCGGAGGGTTGAATGACTGACGAGCAGAAGCGCGCGACCGGACTCGACGGTCGCTTCTTCAGACTCGTGGCTACCTTTGAGGCCGCCGCCATGCACCAGCTCGGGAAGATCGCCCATCCCGTCACCGGCGAGATCGAGGTCGATCTCGAGGGCGCGAGAGATGCGATCGACATGCTGGCGATGGTGTCCGAGAAGACCGAGGGGAACCTCAACGAGGACGAGAGCCGCCTCCTTGAACACATTCTCTATCAGCTCCGGCTGAACTTCGTCGACGTGGCGGAGGGCGGCGAGGCATCCCCGAAGGCCGGTGAGGTCGCCGGCGCGTCCGAGAGCGGCTCCGACGAAGGCGGCGAGTCCGCGGCGGCGAGCGACGAGGAGCCCGACGCCGGCGGCGAGGAGGGGGCGCGGTGAGCGGACGCTTACCGGGGCACCTCGTGGCGGCGGCGCTCGCCGTCCTTCTCGCGCTCGCCACTCAGGCGGCCGCGGTCACGCCGTCCCTGACGGGAGCGGGCGGGCTGCTGGACGTGCACTCGGCCGAGCTTCAGACGCCGGGCGTTCTGGCTTTCGCGATCGCGGGCGACTACTACGAGTCGAGAGACCTCTCGGAGCGGCTCGGCGCCGGGGACCCCGGTCGCTACGTCGGGCTCAGGTTGTCGGGCTGCTACGGCGTCTCGACCTGGCTCGAGTTCTCGGGCGACCTGCCCGCCGCGGCAGCCCGCTGGGACACCGGCGGCGGGACAATCGAGTCGACGGGACTCGTCGGCCCGTCGGTCGGTGCCAAACTGGCGCTCCCGACCGGCAGCCGCAGCTTCCTTCTCGCGCTCGAGGGTCGCGTCGGACTCCCCGTCGAAGGCGGACTGGCGGTCGATACCCGCGACGGCGAGATCCACATGGCGGGAGGACCGGACGTCGACGCGGAGGCTCTGCTTCTCGCGACACTGGACCTGACAGACCGGCTCCCGCTGCGCCTTCACGCCAACGTCGGCTGGGCGTTCCACGGGGCCGGGACCGGCAGGCGGGTTTTCCCCGGCGGATACCCCGCCGTGCCGGAGGGGGGCTCGTCGACCGACAACGACGCCCTGGCGCTCCGCTGCGCCATCGAGTTCCCCGGCCGGAACGTCGACCTCTTCACCGAGTTCGTCGGCGACCTCGTCATCGACCGTGACCTCGTCGCGCTCAAGGAGAACCCGCTGACGATCACCCCCGCGGTGCGCGCGCGGCTCGGGTCGAGCTGGTCGGCCACGGGCGCGGTCACCTTCGGCATTTCCGGCGACGACCGCGACACGCCCGACTTCGATCCCCACAACGCCTATCCGGACTGGCGCGCGACGTTCGTCGTCGGCCTCTCGTGGCCGATCGTCTCGACGGACTCCGACCGCGACGGGCTCCGCGACCACGTCGACAGGTGTCCCCGCAGGCCGGAGGATCTCGACGACTTCGAGGACGACGACGGGTGTCCCGACCTCGACAACGACGGCGACGGCGTGCCCGACGAGGCCGACGGCGCCCCGAACCGTCCCGAGGACGTGGACGGCTTCGAGGACGAGGACGGCGTACCCGACCTCGACAACGACGGCGACGGCATCATCGACGAGCGCGATATGTGCCCGGACATTCCGGAGGATCTGGACGGCGTGGAGGACTCTGACGGATGTCCGGAGAGCGAGTGGCGATGACGTCCGACCACCCGAGGAACCCGTTCCCGACCGTCGACATCATCATTGAGCACGGCGGCGGGGTGGTGATGGTCGAGAGGAAGAACGAACCGCGCGGCTGGGCGCTGCCCGGCGGGTTCATCGACTACGGCGAGTCGGCCGAGGACGCCGCGCGTCGCGAGGCGTTCGAGGAGACCGGCCTCGAGCTCGAGGGGCTCCGCCAGTTCGGTGTCTACTCAGATCCGGACAGAGATCCGAGGATGCACACGATGTCGGTCGTGTTCACCGCGTCCGGCTCGGGCGCGCCGCGGGCCGGCGACGACGCGGCGGGCGTCCGTGTGATAGACCCGTCGGATCCCCCGCAGCCCGTCGCCTTCGACCACGCACTGATCCTCGAGGACTACGTTCGCACGAAGCGGGAGCAAGCCGGGGGCTGAGCGCGTTCGGAGCCTTCACTGCGGGTCCGAGCTGTCTGGAGCTACCTGTCCTCGCCGTCCGCGTCCTTCGCCTCGTTCCAGATCCTGTCCATCTCGTCGAGCCCGACCTCCGAGAGCTTCTCGTCCGCGAACCGCTCCTCGATGCAGGCGAAGCGTCGTCTGAACTTCAGGTTGGTCTGCCTGAGAGCCTGGTCCGGGTCGACACGGACGAAGCGCGCCAGGTTGACGATCGAGAAGAGCAGGTCTCCGACCTCGTCGCGCAGTCGCTCCTCATCTCCGCCGTCCAGTTCCTCCTCGAGTTCACCGAGTTCCTCACGCACCTTGTCGAGCACGTCGGAGATGTCCTTCCAGTCGAAACCTACGGCACCGGCCTTCTCCTGGATGCGTCGGGCGGTCAGAAGCGACGAGAGGTCGCGCGGGAGACCGTCGAGGATCGAGCGGCGGCTCCTGTGAGTCGACTCCTCGAGCTTCGTCTTCTCCCAGCTGCTTCTGACCTCGTCAGGCGTCGAGGCCACGGCGTCGCCGAACACGTGTGGATGGCGCCGGACCAGCTTGGCGGTGAGTCCCTCGATGATGCCGGCGATGTCGAACCGGTCATCCTCGGAGGCGATCTGTGCCATGAACACCACGAGGAAGAGCAGGTCGCCGAGCTCGTCCCGAAGACCGGCGTCCTCCGACGCGTCGAGCGCCTCGAGGACCTCGTGGAACTCCTCTATGAGGTGGGGGCGGAGCGTCTCGATGGTCTGCGCCCTGTCCCAGGCGCAGCCGTCCGACGACCGCAGGGTCCTGGTCAGGTCCACCAGACGCTGGAAGGACCCGCCTGCTGAATGCTCGTTCACAACAGCCTCTCCTCCTGTGTTGCTGCGAAGGACGGAACGACATGATGACCGCTCAGTCCCCGAAGAGCGACGATTTCGTAGGAACCACCGGACCTTACAGCACGCCGGGGGCCCCTTCAACGAAAAGCTCCTTTGCTAGGGGCTTCGGGGGTGGATCGGCTCACCCGGGAGCGCCCCAGGGAGCCCTCGCCGGTGCCCCCGTTCACCGGAAAGGGCCCAAAACAAGGCACCCTTGGTACAGCGCTTGCATCGTCACGCCCCCGAACGTGCAACAATGCCCCTTCCGTAGGCCATCCGAGCCTGAATGGAGAGGGCGACGACGGTGGACGCGGCACGGTCCCGACGGGATCGGCGCCGCGCAGCTCTTTGACATCGTGAAGAGAAGCGGGAAGGAGAGCCCCGGCGGCGGCCGGCGACGGTCGCTGCCGAGGAAGGACGAACGGTGCTTCTCCGCGAGGAGGCGCAGCCGCGCGGACCGCGGACGGGAGATGCCCGCTGAATGGCCCGAAATCGCTTGCGGGTCAATGGGCCCTGTGCTATCAGGGATGACGCTTGACACGCAGGATGAACTGACGGAGGTACCAGGTGTTCTTCTCGGCCTGGGTTGAGATCGACCTGGACGCGCTCGGCCACAACATCGGTGAGGTACGTCGTCTCGTGGGCGACGACCTCGGGGTGATGTTCGTGGTGAAGGCCGACGCGTACGGTCACGGCGCGGTCGAGGTTGCGCGGGTCGCCGTGCAGTCGGGTGTCGACATGCTTGGTGTCGCGACGCTCCAGGAGGGCATCGAGCTTCGGCAGGCCGGCATCGCCGCTCCGATCCTCATTCTCAGCCCTCCGATGGAGAGCGAGACGCCGGACATCGTCGAGTATGATCTCTGCTGCACCGTGCCGAGCCTCGCGATCGCCCGTGCGCTCTCGCGCGCGGCCGGCGCCAGGAGCAAGGCAGCCGCCGTCCACGTCGAGGTCGACACCGGCATGGGCAGGAGCGGCGTCGAGTTCGAGGACGCCATCCCGTTCATCACAGCCGTCAGCAAGCTGCCGGACCTCGTGCTGGAGGGAGTGTTCACGCACTTCCCCTCGTCGGACGAGGATCCGGACTACACACGGCGCCAGGTTGAGCGCTTCCTGCGGGCCGTCGACCGGCTGTCGGCGAAGGGCGTTGCGGTGCCGCTGGTGCACGCCGCGAACAGCGGAGCGGTGCTCGGTGTCAGCGAGTCGTTCAGTGGACCGCTCAACATGGTGCGTCCCGGCCTGATGATCTACGGCCTCAGACCGTCGCTGGGCGTCGGGCCGGAAGCCGACCTTGTTCCGGTCATGAGTTTCAAGGCGAGGATCGCGCAGATACGGGACCTCCCGGAGGGACACCCGGTGAGCTACGGAAGGACGTACGTGGCGCCGGGCCCGATGCGGGCAGCGGTCATCCCGGCCGGCTACGGCCACGGCATGAGCTTCCGTCTCTCGAACAGGGGCGAGGTGCTCATCCGGGGCGTGCGCGCGCCGATCATCGGGCGTGTGACGATGGACGTGACGATGGTGGACCTGAGCGGCGTTCCCGAGGCGGCCGTCGGCGACGAGGTCGTGATCTTCGGGTCCCAGGGGGATGCTGAGATCTCGGTCGACGAGATCGCCGAGAACGTGGGGACGATCAACTACGAGGTCATCTGCGGTATCGGCAAGAGGGTCGCCCGTGTCTACGTGAAGAGCGGCGAGCCGATCGGGATGCGAACGCTGACCGAGCGGCGTGTCGTCGGACGGAGGCGATGGGCCGCGTCGAGCCCGCCGGAACCGGTTCCGCGAAGCGGCGTGAGCGGCGATTCGGGCGGCACATCCCGAGGCTCGTAACTTGACAAAGGCTCTCGCCTTGGGAGTGCCGGAAGTCCCGATGTGATGGGCAAAAAGAAGGTTGACAGATTTCTCGGGCCTGTGCTAGATTGCCCCAACACCGGACCGACCGGTGCTGAAAACGAAGGGGATAAGAAGACGAAGAGAGAAACAAACGGTGGGGGTTCCTGCGTTTGGAGGCCACCTATGCGGTGGCGTATCCAGCGCGGATAGGAGGTGAACGATAGGATTCTGAGCACTGGCGTTTGGAAGGTTCGCCACCCGAACGAGGTGGCGGCAATTCTCTGCCAGGAGGTCTCGATGTTCCTCCGGCGGAGCCCCGGGAGCGCTCCTGGAGGTAGAGCGACCCGGAGCGAACACGCATTCTTAGGAGGTTGTCGGATGGCAAGAGAGAACCGCAGGCACAGAGGCGCGAAGCTTACGCTCGCTTCTCTCACGGTTCTGGTCTCGCTGGTAGTGCTCGGCGCCGCCCCGGCCGGTGCGTATTACTACGATACTGACGGGGACGGGCTGCCGGACTTCTACGAGATCAAGCACGGTATTCACGGGACCATCGCCGACGAGAAGGCCGATTGGGACGGCGATGGACTGCTGGATATCGAAGAGGACGTCGACGGGGACGGTATCGTCGATGTCGGAGAGACCGATCCCTACAACTGGGACACCGACGGGGACGGGATCTCGGACGGTGACGAGGGTATCGACCCGGTGAGCGACGATCCTGACGGTGACGGCCTCGTCAACGCGCTGGATCTCGACAGCGACAACGACTTCCTGCCGGACAGCGTCGAGGAGCAGGTCCAGCTCGGCGATACGTATCGCGACGGCGTCTGGGAGGGCGTTGGTTCTGACGAGACCAACTGGCTCGACGAGGACACCGACGATGACGGGATCATCGACGGTATCGAGGTCGCGCTCGTGCGGCAGCATCCGCAGGGCGGCTCGATGGATCCGGTCGAGGTCGCACAGACCGCCGACTACGATGAGGACGGACTGATCGACGGCGATGAGTTCTACGTCTGGGGCACCGACTGGTACGATGAGGATTCCGACGACGACGACCAGACGGATCTCGAGGAACTGGACACGGACTACCCGCCTCTCGATCCGGGTCACATGGACTACGACGACTACGCTGACCGGAACGACGTTGATCGCGACGGCATGAACAACGCCATCGACTACGACAGCGACAACGACGGTCTGATCGACGAGGACGAGACCTCGCCCGCCGGCCGCGCGCCGACCGACCCGTACGACTGGGACACGGACGACGACGGCTTCACGGACGGGTATGAGGTCAACACGGCAGGCACCCCGCCGAACGTGGCCGACGACACCGATGGTGACGGCTGGGCCGACGGCTGGGAGGTCGCGTGGTTCAAGACCGATCCGAACGACACCGACACCGACGGCGACGGCTTCTCGGACGACACCGAGAACCCGACGGCCGGCTTCGACCCCGACGATCCGCACACCGGGCTCGACACGGACGGTGACGGCCTGATCAACGCTCTCGATCTCGATAGCGACAACGACGGTATCGACGACGGCGAGGAGCGCGTGACGGGCTCGGACGGCTACGTGACCGATGCCTATGATGAGGACACGGACGACGACGGTCTCCGCGACAACTTCGAGATCTCGATCACCTGCACCGACCCGACGGCCGGGAACCTGGACGGCGACGGGATCGACGCGGGCGACGAGGTCTACACCTACAAGACCGATTTCGACGATGCCGATACCGACGGTGACGGCATCAACGAGGCGGAGACAGGCAGTGCGAGCACGGTCGACCGCGTCAACAGCAACACCGACGCGTCGAACCCGCTTCCTTACAAGGACTCGCTGGTGAACGCCCTCGACCGGGATGCGGACGGCGACGGTATCTGGGACGGTGACGAGGCGAGCTACAACACCAGCATGGCGGACTGGGATTCGGACGACGACGGTCTGGCCGACGGCGCCGAGGTCTGGGTCTGGGGCACCGACCCCGATGACGAGGACACCGACGACGACGGTCTCGAGGACGGCGAGGAAGTCCTGACGTACGGGACCGACCCGCTCGACCCGAACACCGACGACGACTACATCAACGACGGTGACGAGGTCGCCCTCTGGATGGTCTGGGCTCCGAACCTCCCGACCCCGTTCCCCAACCCGCTCGATCCGGACACCGACGGCGACAGCATTCTCGACGGTGAGACGATCAGCGGCTACTACATCGACGCGGCCGGAGACACGGTTGACTGGACGTGGACGGAAGGCGGCACGGATGACGAGCTCATCCCCGACGGCTTCCCGAACATCCTCGATCCTGACTCCGATTGGCGCGAGCAGCACTCGCCCGGTGAAACGCCGGCGTACGACTACTACGACTTCCACGATCGTACGGAGGTCGCCTACGGCGACTATGTGGCCTATCTGAACGCGCAGCGGGGTGTCCGCTTCGTCGATGATCAGCCGCTCCACCCGGGGAATCCGGACACGGACGGCGACGGCTACACGGACTTCTCCGAGGTTGCGAGGGGCACCGACCCGCTCGACGCGCGTGACTTCAGCGCGGTGCCGTACACGCCGGTCGACTCTGACGGTGACGGCCTGTGGGACATCGAGGAGTTCATCCTCGAGGGCACGGCGACGGGCACGATGTACCTCGATCAGGACCACGACGGCGACGGCCTCTACGACGGCGACGAGCTCCATCCGACGCTTCCGAACCTGACGGCCGGTTCGCCGGTGGTCGAGTGGTTCGACGTCGACGGCGAGGACCAGAGCTGGCCGACGAGTCCTCTGACCATGCATTCCGAGACCGACAACGGCCTCGAGGTCTCCGACGGCGAGACGGACTACGAGGAGATCGTGTCGAACCCGATCTCGTCGAATCCGCACGTCAGGGACACCGACGGCGACGGTCTCAACGACAACACCGAGGTTCTCCGCGGCTACGATCCCACGGACTTCGACATGGACGAGGACGAGCTGTGGGACGGCATGGAGGACCAGGACGGCGACGGTGTGCTCGACTCGCCGACGGGCTACGCCACGAGCTACACGGCGGAGACCGATCCCGAGGACGGCGACACCGACGACGACGGCATCTACGACGGTCCGGAGCGCACGTTCCGCACCTACCAGCGGAACATGGACTCGGACGGTGACGGTCTGGATGACGGACTCGAGGTCGGCTACTACTACGTCGACGGCATCGACAACAACATCGGCGCCGACACCGACCAGCCGACCTTCGGCGACGGCGACCAGGATCCGACGACGATGACGGATCCGCGCCTCGTTGACTCCGACTTCGACTGCATCGAGGACGGCGACGAGGACCTGGACGCCGACGGCCTGTACGAGCCGCTGGCCGGCGAGACGGACGCGCAGAACCGCGACTCCGACGGTGACAACCTGTACGACTACTACGAGTACAACGGTGCGGTTGCCTCGGTCGGCGGATGCTACAGCGGTTGGTGCGACAACTCCGGTGATCCGACCGACCCGTACGACGCCGACACCGACGGCGACGGTCTGCCCGACGCTCACGAGTACGAGCAGGGCTGCGAGTCGAACGGTGCGTTCGCGCTCGATCAGGATGAGGACGGCTACGAGGACGGTGCGGAGTTCGACGGTGTGGACTACGTGTCCGACCCGAACCGTGCCGACACCGACCTCGACGGGTACGACGACTACCTCGGTGAGTTCAGCGGGGTCGACGACTACCCGGACAACGTCGAGGCAGCGGCCGACTGCGACCTCGACGGCATCCTGAACGTGATGGATGTTGACAGCGACAACGACTGGATCCTCGACTCGGCCGAGGGTGCCGAGACGAGCGACGACCTCGAGGGCGACGGTTACGTCGACATTCTCGACGGCGACCGCGACAACGACTACCTCGAGGACCCGCTCGAGAAGGGTCTGGCCATCTACGACCCGCGCGACATGGACACGGACGACGACGGTCTGTACGACGGTGAGGAGTACTACCACCCGTTCTGGCACACGATCGGCTGGAGCTGCGGTGGTCGGGGCGACACGGTCGCCATCACCTACACGGACTGCGGCGTCGACAACCAGAGCCGTGACACAGACGGCGATGGCTGGGTGTCCGGTCTTGCGTACTACCACCACGACGGGTTCGAGGCGGGGCGCGACACGATCCTCTTCATGGACATGGGGACGACGCCTCCCACGCCGGGTACCGACGACGATCCGCTGATCTGGGACGCCGACGGCACGCAGAACTCCGACCCGCGCTACGTGGACTCGGACTTCGACGGCACGTGGGATCCGCTCGAGGACGTTGACTGGGACGGCGAGGATGCCGACATCACGTCGCTTGCTGAGACCGATCCAATGGACGACGACAGCGACGACGACGGCCTCTTCGACTCCTGGGAGATCGACTACTTCGGTATCGCGATGGCGATGGACTGCGACACCGACGATGATGTCCTCCCGGACGGTCTGGAGCTCGGTCTCCAGACGTCGATGGGGAACGCCAAGTCCGACTGGATGCCGACCGACACGGACTACGGCTCGGGCAGCGCCTGCTGGCCGGGCACGATCTACGACACCGTGGACGGCGGCGCCTACACGACCGATCCGGCAGACGACGACACCGACGACGACGGTCTGACGGACGGCACCGAGGACAAGGACGAGGACGGAAACCGCGACGGGAACGACGTCTTCAACGATTGCTCGTCCGACTGGACGACGATCGGTGAGGCCGACCCGAACGAGTGGGACACCGACCGCGGCGGCGAGCCGGACGGCTCCGACTCCGATCCTCTGTCCAAGTGCACCGGCGACTGGGACATCGACATCGATCCGGATCTTGAGGACGCGGTCGACGACACGCTGGATATCGGCGTTGCCGGCACCGGCATCCTCCCGGGTTCGAACGACACGTCGACGTTCGAGGTCTGGCACACTGACGGCGGGAACAACCCCGACGCCTTCGACGGTCCCTCCAGTGCCGCGTCGCTCGACAGCGTCTATGTGCGCGCGACGTCGCTTCACTGGGCCGGCCCGCTCTGGGGTGCGGACGCCTACAGTGTTCCGGACACCAGCACGATGCACTGGATCCACTACTCGCACGTCAGCTTCAACCAGGACGTGATCAACGGCTTCGCCGCGGGCACGTCCGAGGAGATCGACGTGACGGTCGATGTGCCGTGGGGTGCGATGCCCGGCTGGTACGTCGGCTACGTGCAGGTCGAGACGAGGCGCGATCTGGAGCAGGAGCTTCCGGACGACTACATCACGCTCCGCGTCTACGTCGCCCCGCACAAGGACCTCGACATCTGTGACTGGGATGCGATCCCGTCGGAGGGTTATCTCGATCCGCGCGGTGTTGGCGGTTCGGCTCCGTGGGATATGCCGGGTGTGAGTCCGGACACGACCCAGATGCACCTGGTCGGGGCTCCGGTGCACCGCGATACGGTCTACGGCATGTTCCGCGTCGCGAATCCGAACACCTACCCGGACGGCGTCGGCCCCTACTGGCCGTACGGCACCGGCACGGCGGACGGGATCAACGACTACAACATGCAGCCGGCAGTCCCCTGGATCGACCGGATCTGGGATGTGCCGTGGTGGAACGACCCGCAGGGCAACGTGAACCTCACGGGCGACATCGAGGCCCAGTATGAGTTCACGTCAGGTCCGGCGGATCCGACCACGTCGATCTGGTTCCAGAACAGGGACCAGGTGACGTCGCCGCTCAAGAACGGTTTCGATCTCGCGACGACCGATTCGTTCAACGTGATGATCGAGACCACAGAGCTTCCGGCGGGCGTCTACAGTGGTGTCGTCAGGATCTTCGAGGACATCCACGGCGCCGGCGGTCCGCTGACCGATCCGGACAACGTCTGGCAGGCTGATGAGGTCTCGGACACACTCCGCCTCGTCTTCTGGCTGACGCAGCCGGACTTCGACATCGACGACGACTACGCCAACATGGACGGGAACGAGCTGACGATCGGCATCGATCCCGACAACTATGTCGGCGAGGTCATCGAAGAGGTCCAGTTCTGGAACGTCGAGGGCATGGTCAAGAACAACGTCGACCCGTGGGATGCTCCCAAGGGTATGGGCGAGGATCTCCTCGACTTCTGGTTCTACGACACGTCCGACGGCGTGACCGGCACGAAGGTCTCGTCGCGGTTCGACAAGATCCCGATGGAGACGACGCCGGACGGCGAGCCGGTCGGCGGGCCGATGACCTTCCAGGTCTACCGGTCGACCGATCTGATGTACTCGATCGACGTCGATCTCTACGGCGACATGGGCGACACCCTGATGCAGGGTGAGGCCAAGAAGATGATCGTCAGGGTTCCTGCGCAGCCGGACTCGGTCTGGCAGCGTGTGCTCCCGGCGGGCACGTATCGTCCGTACCATCCGGACACCCTCAACGTCGTGCCGGATGATGCGGCGACGGCGTGGCCGTGGGAGTTCGGTGACGGCGTGGTGCCGATCGGGACTCGCGGCATGGCGACGGGCATGCAGTACGCCCCGCACGTCGACTTCGAGGATTACGAGGACGGTGTCCTCTGGAATCCCTCGAGGCGCGAGACGCTCGAGACCCTGATGGACTACTTCTATCTCATCGTGACGATCGACCCGTACATCGAGGTCAAGTTCCCCGACGCCGCCACGTGGAGTGTCACGGGCGACCCGGGCTCGACCCAGTGCGGCGACGCCATCGTCATGAACTGGGGCAACTACGTGGCCGAGGATGTCGAGTTCGAGGCTTCGAACCTGGTTGGTATGGACTACAGCCAGATCATCCTCGCCGACTACGTGGACTGGACCCCGGCGAGCCTGACGATCCCGTGGGAGGAGCAGGACACGACGAACGTCTGTGTCGCGATTCCCGAGGGGACGCGGGCGGATACGTACGAGGGCACGCTGACGGTCCTCGCCGACGGCGGCGAGCCGTTCGACGAGCTGCCTCTCGAGGTGGTCGTCAACTGCGTGCCGGGCATGGACGTCATGGAAGGCACCTACGGTGTCTCCGGTAACGTGATGTCGCTCGACCCGATGGCGGGGATGTCGGACTCGAAGCAGTTCGAACTCTGCAACATCGGGAACTGCGATGTCTCGGGCGTCGATGCAACGGTCACCGGTCTCCCGGCCGGGCTCTCGGCCGTCGTGACGGTCGACGAGGACGTCGACTGGAACGACTGCATCCTGGGCGAGGTCGAGGTGACCTGGACCGATCCTTCGCTGGCTGCCGACATCTACGAGGCAACGGTCACGGTGACGGCGGACGGCGGTCTGACTGACACGTTCACGCTCGAGGTCCAGGTGGATCAGCTCTTCGCCGCGAGCTTCGGCGACGATGCGATGATCCTCAACACGGACCCCGACGCGACGATCTGTGACGAGGTGCTCGTGTCGAACGACGGCAACGAGACCCTCGACGACATCCAGTTCGAGGTTGAGGCGAACCTGGACGGCGACATGTACGGCGGCGTGCTCGCGGCAAGCGCCATCGACTTCCACGACGATGCCTTCGCGGGCATGCTGGAGGCCGGTGAGAGCGAGTACCTCGAGATCTGCGCCTCCGTGCCGGACGGCAAGCGGGCCGACACCTACAAGGGTTGGGTCAGCCTCTTCGCCAACGGCAGCGTCCAGTACGACTCGCTCGAGTTCTGGGTCGAGGTGAATTGCGTGCCTGCTCTCGACATCATGGACAGCGCGCTCGACGTCGTCGGAAACAAGATGACGCTGACGCCTGAGCCGGGTGGTTCGACGACAGGCGAGTTCAGGCTCACGAACCTGGGCAACTGCGATCTCGAGAACGTCGAGGCCGCGGATGTCACCGGCCTGCCGAGCGGCGTCTCGGCGGACGTGACGATCGACGGAACGGTCGGCTTCGGCGATCACGCCGATGGCGAGGTCGAGGTCACGTGGACGGATCCGGGCGTGAGCGCCGGCACCTATCCGGTGACGGTCACCGTCTCTGCTGATGGTGACATCGCCGACAACTTCAACCTCTGGGTGGTCATCACCGAGCTGCCGGGTGTCGCCTTCGCGGGCGATGCGCCGGAGGTCGACGGTGAGGCCGGCGGAGCGGTTGAGACCGAGATCTGGGTGAGGAACACGGGTAACGTCGATCTCGTCGCCGGCAGGGTCACGCTGGTCAAGGATGACCTGGTCGGTTACACGGGCTCGATGATCCCGATGGAGTCGATCGAGGTGGAGCCTGCGACGCAGGCGATCGCCGAGGGCGACAGCGCCATGTTCACGCTCAGTATCGCGGTGCCGGAGGGTCTGCTCGGTCAGGACTACGCCGGTGACTTCGGAATCACGCTCGACGAGGATCTCGTCGACGACGAGGAGATGGAAGTCACCGTCTCCATCGCGCGTGGTGACGAGATCGTGGCCTACCCGAACCCCTGCCGCGAGAGCGAGGGGTGCGAGGGCATCACGATCGCCATCGGCGACACCGAGGGGACTCCTGAGGTCATGGTCTACGACATGTTCGGCGCGCTGGTTGCGGACCTCACGGCAGAGGTCAGTGAGGAGCGCAGCAGCACCGACGTGCAGTGGGACCTCATGAACGACGACGACAAGGCCGTGGCGAGCGGTATGTACATCGTGACCATCGACACGGGCTCTGAGGTTGTCACTCGCAAGGTCATGGTCATCAGGTAAACGCGGTACGTGTGGTGGGCCGGGGCTCCCGGAACGCGGGGCCCCGGCATCGCCCGAGGAAGCAAGGAGGTTGGAATATGGCTAGAAAGCTTGGTCTTCCTGCCCTCGTACTGGTGACCGTGATGCTGGTTGCCAGCACGTCCGTCGCAGAAGACGGTACGGCGGGAAGCACCTACCTCGACGTCTTCGCGATCGGGGTCGGCGCAGGACCGAGCGCTGTGGCGGCGTACACGGCCGCTCCGGGCGACATGTGGAGCCTCACGTACAATCCGGCGGGGCTCGCGGGCATCGACCGGATGGGTCTCGGCGTCAGCCAGATCGAGTGGCTCGCCGACGCTTCATACAGTTACCTCGGTTACGGCATGCCCTCCGGAATGGGCGGACTCGCGATGGGTCTCGCGTATTTCGACATGGGCGGCGTCTCCTCGGTGACCGACATGTACGGGACGATCGACCCCGACGCGTCGGCCGAGGCTTACAACTTCGGTTTCGTCGGCGGCTACGGCTTCCAGTTCCCGAATCTCTGCGATCTGGATGTCGGTGTCTCGGGTCACGTGATCCAGGGCAGCCTCGACGAGGACACCGCGACCGCGATCGGTCTGAACGTCGGTGGTCTCTACCACCTGATGGACAGGCAGGTCCACATCGGGCTGACGGCCCGGAACATCGGGACGCAGGTCGAGTTCGAGGAGGAGGCGTACGACCAGACCATGACGTTCGCGGGCGGCGTGTCGTACACGACCGTCGAGGACCAGATCCCGAACGTCGACGTGATGGTCGGAGCCGATGCGCTGATGCCGAAGGATCAGGACGCGCAGTTCGCGGTGGGTGGTGAGGTCTGGCTGTACAAGACGCTGGCGCTCCGCGCCGGGTACCGGAGCGGCATGGAGCAGGGCAACCTGACCTACGGCGCCGGGTTCAAGTACAGCGACTTCCAGCTCGACTACACCTATGCGGACTACGAGGACCTCGAGGCTACGCACAGGATCTCGCTCACCATGATGTTCGGGAACTAGCATCCCGCCCATCAGGGTGTTCGGTTCTTCGAGGGGCAGCCGCCCGGTACGGTGGCTGCCCCTCATTCGATTCGGAGACCGGGCGGGGGCCGGGTTTCCCTGAACCGCGTTCCGCGGACGGGAGGACGGCGTGGAGGACAGAGAGCTTCTCGATCGAGCGCGCGCTGCGCGGGACCACGCGCACGCACCGTACTCGGGCTTCGCCGTCGGAGCCGCCCTCGAGACGGCCGACGGACGGGTCTTCACGGGCGTGAACGTCGAGAACGCATCGATCGGGCTCTCGGTCTGTGCGGAGCGGAACGCCGTGGCGGCCGCCGTCGCGGCAGGCGCCCGCGACTTCAGGACCCTGGCGATCGTCACCGACGCGCCGGAGCCTACCATGCCCTGCGGCGTGTGTCGGCAGGTGCTCTGGGAGTTCGGCGAAGACCTTCGTGTGCTCGTGGGCACGGTCGACGGACACGTTGCGGAGACGACGCTCAGGGAACTCTATCCGAAGCCGTTCACATCCTACGAGACCACAGTGAACGATCACTGAGAGAACGGAGGTTCCATGACGAGAGCTGAGCTGGCTGCCATGATCGATCACACACTTCTCAAGCCCGGCGCGACGGACGAGGACATCGAGCGACTCTGCTCCGAGGCTGTCGAACACGGCTTCCGGACCGTCTGCGTCAACCCGTGTCGGGTTGAGCTGGCGTCGCGGATTCTCAAAGGGAAGGAGCCCGGCGTGTGCAGTGTCGCCGGCTTTCCCCTCGGCGCGTCGATACCGGACGTCAAGTCCGTCGAGGCGGCGCGTGCGATCCAGGACGGGGCGACCGAGATCGACATGGTGATGAACGTCGGAGCGCTGCTCTCCGGCGACGAGACACTCGTTGCCAACGACATCGCCGCCGTCATGAGGTCGTGCAAGGGTCGGGCCGCGCTGAAGGTGATCATTGAGGCGGCGCTGCTCTCCGACGAGCAGAAGGAGACGGCGTGCAGGATCGCGGTCGACCAGGGGGTCGATTTCGTCAAGACGTCGACCGGCTTCGGTCCGGGCGGAGCCACGGCCGAGGATGTAGCGCTGATGCGCCGCGC
Organism: Candidatus Effluviviaceae Genus V sp.; assembly: GCA_014728125.1. Lineage (NCBI taxonomy): Bacteria > Candidatus Effluviviacota > Candidatus Effluviviaceae > Candidatus Effluviviaceae Genus V sp. The sequence continues at coordinate 15,192 of WJMD01000141.1, read as the reverse complement.
CGTCGGTGAGGCCGCGGGGGTGAAGGCTGCCGGCGGCATACGCGACTTTGAGACGGCGGCCGCCATGATCGAGGCCGGGGCGAACAGGATCGGAGCGAGTGCGGGGCCCGCCCTTCTCGAGGGTGCCGAGAACGACTGAGCGGTGGCCTGCGGGTCGGGCCCACGGCCGGCGGCGCGCCGCCGGCCGCGCTGTTTTCGGAGGGTACAGTGACACCGTACGAGACCATCAAGCGGAAGCGCGACGGCGGGGAGCTGACGCGCCGCGAGCTCCAGACGTTCGTCGAGAGCTACCTCGACGGAGGGGTCGCCGACTACCAGATGTCGGCCTTCCTGATGGCGGTCTACTTCCGCGGCATGACGACTCAGGAGACCGTGTGGCTGACCTCAGTCATGCTGGAGAGCGGGCGCACCATGGACCTGTCGGCTCTGGGCTCGCCCCGCATCGACAAGCACTCGACAGGCGGCGTCGGAGACAAGCTGTCGCTCATCGTCGCGCCGGTCGCCGCCGCGTGCGGCGTGCGCGTCCCGATGATCTCCGGACGGGGGCTCGGCCACACGGGCGGCACGCTTGACAAGCTCGAGTCGATCCCCGGTCTCTCCACTGACTTCTCGGAGGAGGCGTTCGAACGGATCGTCTCGGACATCGGTTTCGCCATCGTCGGACAGTCCGAGAGCGTGGCACCGGCCGACCGGAGGATGTACGCACTGAGAGACGTCACGGCCACCGTCGAGTGCGTGCCGCTCATCGTGGCGAGCATCCTCTCGAAGAAGCTCGCGGCCGACCTCGAGGGACTGGTCCTCGACGTCAAGGTCGGACGCGGCGCGTTCATGCCGGACACGGAGAAGGGGAGAGAGCTGGCGCGTGCGCTCATCGACACAGCGTCGAGCCTCGGCCTGCCCGCGCGGGCTCTTCTGACGGACATGAACGCACCGGTGGGGCGGGCCGTCGGGAACGCTCTCGAGGTTGCCGAGTCGCTCGAGGTGCTTCGCGGAGGCGGACCGGACGACGTCCGCGAGACGAGCCTCGCCCTGGCCGCGGCCATGGTTCATGTCGGAGGACTCGCGGAGTCGGCGACGCAGGCCCACGGGCTCGCGGCCGCGGCCCTCGACGAGGGACGCGCCCTCGAGCGCTTCAGGGACTTCGTCAATGCTCAGGGCGGCGAGGCCCGGGTTGTTGACGATCCGGGGCTCCTGCCGCGGGCGGCGGTGACGCGGGCCGTCGCTTCCGCGTCGAACGGGTTTGTGCGCTCGGTGGACGCGCTGGCGGTCGGCAGGGCGTCGGTCCGGCTGGGCGCCGGCCGATTGCGGCTTGGCGACCCGGTCGACCCCGCCGTCGGGATCGTCATCGCTGCGCCCGTCGGGACGAAGGTAGAGCAGGGAGAACCTCTCGCGGTCATCCACGCCGCGACCGACGTAGCTGCCGACGAGGCCGTCGATGTGGTCCTCGGTGCGTTCGATGTCGGTGAGGAGCCGCCCGAGAAGAGGGCGACCATCATCGGAGATCTGGGCGGTCCATCGCAGGACGACGCGTGAGCGGCCCCGGGGGGCTGCCATCAGACACGCTCAGAGGCCGAAGATCCCCGTTCGCGGCTCCGGCTCCCGCTCCTCGGGCGCGTGGCGCTCGCAGTGGCGGACCGGTTCGGCGCCCTGAGGGAAGACCTCCTCAAGGGTCTCGGGGCAATCCTCGGTCGCGAGTGCTCCGGTCTTTGTGCAGATCGTCCGCGTTACGATGCCGGGCGGGGGCTCGAACGGCTCCCTGGGGAGCCCGGCGTGCGCGGTCTTCATGAACTCGGTCCACACCGGAAGCGCCACGCGGGCGCCGGTCATCTTCGGACCCATCGACGACCTGTCGTCGAAGCCGCCCCACACGCCGCAGATGACGTTCGGCGTGAACCCGACGAACCATGCGTCGGTGCAGTCGTTCGTCGTGCCCGTCTTGCCGGCAGCCGGGTGCCGGAAGCCCCACGCCCGGGCCGCCCATCCCGTCCCGCTGTTGATCACGCTTTCCATCATGCTCGTGACGACGTACGCAGTCTGCGCCGAGAGCACCTCGCGGCTTCGCACGGCGTGGGTCTCGAGGACATTGCCCGAGCGGTCCTCGATGCGCTCGATGGCGTACGGCTCCAGACGGACTCCCTGGTTGGCGAGCACGCCGTAGGCCCGCACCATGTCGATGAGAAGGACCTCTCCGCTCCCCAGCGGCAGCGAAAAGACCGGGTGGAGCGGCGTCGTGATGCCCATCCTCCGGGCGTAGTCGGCGATGACGTCCGGTCCGACGAGAAGGCCCAGCTTGATGGCCGGGATGTTGATAGAGCGCTTGAGGGCGTAGCGGAGACGGACGGTTCCGTGGAACTCGCGAGAGTAGTTCTCGGGCGACCAGTCGGTCGGCAGCTCGACCGGCGGGTCCAGCTCGTCGAAAACGATGGGCGGGCCGGCGCCGGGAATGAGCACCGGAGCGTCGAGCAGCGTGTCGGCCGGTGAGAATCCGTTGTCGATGGCGGCCGTGTAGACGAACGGCTTGAAGCCCGAGCCGGGCTGGCGGGGCGCCTGGGTGGCCCGGTTGAACTGGCTGTCCCGGTAGTCGCGTCCTCCCACCATCGCCAGAATGCCGCCCGTGCGGACATCGACCGCCAGCAGCGCGCCCTGAACATAGGGGATGTGCTGCGTCGTGTCCGGATCGAACGGCTCGCCGCGCTTGAAGGGGAAGTCGTACTCCTCCTCGAGTCGTGCGAAGCGCTCCTCCAGGATCGCCTCGGCCGTGTCCTGGAGCGCCGAGTCGAGCGTCGTGTAGATGCTCAGGCCGCCCGAGTAGAGCGCCTCGGCGCCGTACCGTCCGATGACGTCGCGGCGGACGTGCTCAATGTAGTAGGCGCGGTGTCCGAGTTCCTCCTCCTCGGGCCTGAGCTCGATGCTCACGGTGTCCGCCGCCGCGGCCTCGTCGGGCGCTATCCTGCCGGCGGCGACCATCATGTCGAGGACGAGGCTCCTCCTCTCGCGCGCCCTCTCGGGGTGTCTGCGCGGCGAGTATCCACTCGGGTTCTTCGGGAGTCCCGCGAGAAGCGCCGCCTCCGCGAGCTCGAGTTCCGACGAGCTCCTGCCGAAGAGGTCCTGCGCCGCCGCCTCGACGCCGTAGGCGCCGCCGCCGAAGTAGATCTGATTGAGGTAGAGCTCGAGGATCCTGTCCTTCGAGTACGTCTGCTCGATGCGGAGGGCCAGCAGCGCCTCTCTGAGCTTTCGGGTGAGGCTGACCTCCTGGGTCAGGAAGAGGTCCCTGGCCAGCTGCTGGGTGATGGTGCTGGCGCCCTGGACCACACGCCCGGCACGAACGTTCGTGAGAGCTGCGCGGATGATCGCGTATACGTCGATCCCCCAGTGCTCCCGGAACTCCTGGTCCTCGGTCGAGGTGATCGCCGCGATCATGAAGGGGGAGATGTCATCAAGCGGCACGACGACCCGGTTCTCGCGGAAGAACTCGTGGAGGATCTCCCCGTTCCGGTCGTACACGGTCGTGCCCACCGTCGGCTCGACCGACTCGAGCAGCGACGGCGAGGGGAGGTCCCGCGAGAGGAAGAGGATGGCGACGACGGTCGCGAGCGAGAGGCCCGCGAGCACGATGCCGAAGACGATGAGCCAGCGCTTCATCATGTGAGAGCTCTCCAGGAAGACGACGTCCCCTTGTGAGGGGGGCCTCAAGGACGGTACCCGAGTGGACGCGGCAAGTCAAGACGACGGGCTACCCGGCGCCGCGGGGGACGCCGAGGGGTTCTCGGGGCCTTACGAGCCGTTGCCTGACACGTTCTCAGAGGCCCGCACGGCCCCGCTGAGGGCCGTTTTCCGCTTGCGTGTGTGTCGCCCCGGCTGGTATGTAATATGCAGTCAAGTCCGCCCCTGGCCATCGGTCATCTGACGCGCGGGGGCGTCGTTCTGTTCGCCCGCGTCCTTCGGGTCCGGTCGAGGCCTGAACACAGCTGCAACGTGAGTTCCGGGGAACATCATGCTGTCCGTGAAGCGCCAGATGGACATCCTGCTCGACGGTACGGTCGAGGTCATCAAGCCGGAGGACCTCGAGCGGAAACTCGAGACCTCCGTCCGCGAGGGAAGGCAGCTCCGGGTGAAGCAGGGATTCGACCCGAGCGCGCCCGACCTCCACCTGGGCCACGCCATCGGACTCAGAAAGCTCCGGGCGTTCCAGGACCTCGGTCACCGCGTCGTCGTGATCATCGGCGACTACACCGGGATGATCGGCGACCCGACGGAACGGTCGGAGACGCGTCCGCGCCTCACGCACGAGCAGGTGATGGAGAACGCCGTTACGTATCAGGAGCAGCTGCATTCGATCGTCGACCCCGATCCCGAGAAGCTCGAGGTCGTGATGAATGGAGCGTGGTTCTCGAAGATGTCGTTCGCCGATGTGATGGACCTCGCCGGACGTTACACCATCGCGCGCATTCTCGAGCGCGACGACTTCACGACGCGCTTCAGGAACGAGGAACCGATCAGCATCCACGAGCTGTTCTATCCGCTGATGCAGGGGTACGACTCGGTGGCGATCCGTTCCGACGTCGAGCTCGGTGCGACTGAGCAGAAGTTCAACTGCCTCGTCGGCCGCGAGCTTCAGAAGGCGTACGCGATCGAGCCGCAGGTCGTGATGCTCCTGCCGGTCCTCGAGGGAACCGACGGCGTACGGAGAATGAGCAAGAGCATCGGAAACTACATCGGCATCTCCGAGCCGCCGCGGGAGATCTACGGCAAGACGATGTCGATACCCGACGACATGATCGTGAGGTACTTCGAGCTGGCCACGGAGCTCCTGCCGGATGAGGTCGCGACGATCAAGGGCGAGCTGGACCGGGAGAGAACGAACCCGCGTGATGTGAAGCGCAGACTTGCGCGGGAGCTCGTGGCGCTCTATCATGATGAACGCGCCGCGCGGGATGCGGAGCAGGAGTTCGACCGCATGTTCGTCTCGGGCGGCACTCCCGATGACATACCCGAGCCCGCCATCCGGATCGAGGGGCAGGATGATCCGGAGGCCGTCTGGATCGTGGCGCTCGTCAGAGCGGCGGGCCTGGCGAAGTCGAACGGTGAAGCGAGGCGTCTCATCAAGCAGGGCGGAATTCGGCTTGACGGGATGCAGGTCACTGATGTAGACTCCACAGTCTCCGTTCGGGAGCCGGTGCTTCTGCAGGCCGGGAAGCGACGCTTCGTCCGTGTGGTTCCGGAGAACGTGGCTCTCGAGGAGAGCTAGGATCGTCCCGGTAAGAAAAACGTCGAAACCTCGAATTTCCGCTTGACAGCACCGGGGCGGATGACTACACTAGCAGGGTTGCAAAGGCCCGGTACGACGTGACCGGGACTGGGAAAACTTAGCTCTTTGACATTTGAATAGCGTGTCAGTACGAGCCATCCCGGCAGGGCCCCGTGGCGCTGCGCTCCTTTGGGAGCGTGGTCCACATGGGTTTCTAGCATAGGTCCGATAACGGGCCGTCCCACGGTGTGGGGCGGCACAAAGGATCAGAACTACAACGGAGAGTTTGATCCTGGCTCAGAATGAACGCTGGCGGCGTGGATTAGGCATGCAAGTCGAACGCGAAACGGATTCTTCGGAAACCGGAGTAGAGTGGCGAACTGGTGAGTAGCGCTTGGGGAACGTGCCCTCGAATGGGGAACATGTCCGAAAGACGTAAATTCCGCATGTGATCACGAGGTCGCATGGCCATGTGATGAAAGGTGCCCTCTGATTCAAGGTGCCGTTCGAGGATCGCCCCGAGTCCTATTAGCTTGTTGGTGAGGTAACGGCTCACCAAGGCGATGATGGGTAGCTGGCCTGAGAGGGTGGTCAGCCACACTGGGATTGAGATACTGCCCAGACTCCTAAGGGAGGCAGCAGTCGAGAGGCATCTGCAATGGGCGCAAGCCCGACAGTGCGACGCCGCGTGGACGATGAAGGCCTTCGGGTTGTAAAGTCCTGTCCAGGGGGGAGAAAGCATCCAGTTGAATAGACTGGGTGTCTGACGTTGCCCCTGAAGAAAGACCCGGCTAACTCCGTGCCAGCAGCCGCGGTAATACGGAGGGGTCAAGCGTTATTCGGATTTACTGGGCGTAAAGGGCGCGCAGGCGGGATCGTGGGTCGGCCGTGAAATCCACCGGCTTAACCGGTGAACTGCGGTCGAAACTGCGGTCCTTGAGCTTGGTAGAGGAAGGCGGAATTCCTGGTGTAGCGGTGGAATGCGTAGATATCAGGAAGAACACCAGTAGCGAAGGCGGCCTTCTGGGCCACAGCTGACGCTGAGGCGCGAAAGCTGGGGGAGCGAACAGGATTAGATACCCTGGTAGTCCCAGCCGTAAACGATGGGTACTAGGTGTAGGAGGTACTGACCCCTCCTGTGCCGCAGTTAACGCACTAAGTACCCCGCCTGGGGAGTACGGTCGCAAGGCTGAAACTCAAAGGAATTGACGGGGCCCCGCACAAGCGGTGGAGCATGTGGTTCAATTCGACGCAACGCGCAGAACCTTACCCGGGCTTGACATCCTGGGAATCCCTGAGGAAACCGGGGAGTGCCTGCTTTGCAGGAGCCCAGTGACAGGTGCTGCATGGCTGTCGTCAGCTCGTGTCGTGAGATGTTGGGTTAAGTCCCGCAACGAGCGCAACCCTCGTCCTTAGTTGCCAGCATTCAGTTGGGCACTCTAAGGAGACTGCCGGTGTTAAACCGGAGGAAGGCGAGGATGACGTCAAGTCCTCATGGCCCTTATGCCCGGGGCTACACACGTGCTACAATGGCCGGTACAATGGGCTGCGAACCTGTGAGGGGAAGCTAATCCCAAAAAGCTGGTCTCAGTTCGGATTGGAGTCTGCAACTCGACTCCATGAAGGAGGAATCGCTAGTAATCGCGCATCAGCATGGCGCGGTGAATACGTTCCCGGGCCTTGTACACACCGCCCGTCACACCACGAAAGCTATTTGGACCAGAAGTCGGCGTTCCAACCCTTCGGGGAGGTAGTCGCCCAAGGTCTGAATGGTAATTGGGGTGAAGTCGTAACAAGGTAGCCGTAGGGGAACCTGCGGCTGGATCACCTCCTTTCTAAGGAGCCTACTCCACACCCTTCGGGGTTGGTGGGGCATCCTAGGTCGATCCCGTTGTTCTCGTGAAGACTGCTTTCCGGTTTTGAAAGACCGAGGCGTGGCTCGCCGGGCCTCGAGTTGGGCCTGTAGCTCAGTTGGTTCAGAGCGCACGCCTGATAAGCGTGAGGTCGGTGGTTCAAATCCACTCAGGCCCATCGTTCTTTGCATGGAGATGACGGGGCTGTAGCTCAGTTGGGAGAGCGCCAGCTTTGCAAGCTGGATGTCGTCGGTTCGAGCCCGATCAGCTCCATGTAAGCCGCAGTTCTTTGAAAATCGGACGAAAAGATAAGCCGTAGAGAGAGAAACGTTCAATGTTCGCTGAGGACGTGAAGTAGAAGAGAAGGTTCTCGAGTTGAACTCTGGCCACTTCCGCAGGTCGTTCGGTATATCCGGCCGGCCCTCGAAAGAGAATACGGTTGTGGTCAAGCTAGTAAGGGCATGCGACGGATGCCTTGGCGTCGGGAGACGATGAAGGACGTGGATAGCTGCGATAAGCCTCGGGTAGCCGCTAACAGGCTTTGATCCGAGGATTTCCGAATGGGGAAACCCGTGGAGGGTCATACCTCCCATCGTCCGGAACAATACATAACCGGGCGAGGTGAACGAGGGGAAGTGAAACATCTCAGTACCCTCAGGAAAAGAAAGCAAAAGCGATTCCCCAAGTAGCGGCGAGCGAACGGGGAACAGCCCAAACCGTGTATACATGTGGCCCGTCAGCTTAGTATGCACGGTGTCGTGGGGCAGAGGATGGCGGAGTGGCGGATCCGCCGGGAGAGGCCGTCTAATACGCGGCCAGAACCGTAGTCGAATGGTCTGGAAAGGCCAGCCATAGAAGGTGACAGCCCTGTAGGCGAAACGGGTAAAATCTCCTGTCCTCCGTTCCCAAGTACCGCGGGACACGTGGAACCCTGCGGGAATTCGGGAGGACCACCTCCCAAGGCTAAATACTACCCGACGACCGATAGTGGACCAGTACCGTGAGGGAAAGGTGAAAAGTACCCCTTTTAGGGGAGTGAAATAGTACCTGAAATCGCATGCCTACAAGCAGTGGGAGCCCTATGGTCGCAAGCTTCGGCCTGTGACCAGGGTGACCGCGTACCTTTTGCATAATGGGTCAGCGACTTACTCTCCGTGGCAAGGTTAAGCCCTAGGGAAACCGAAGGTGTAGCCGCAGCGAAAGCGAGTCTGAACAGGGCGACTAGTCGCGTGGAGTAGACCCGAAGCCGGGTGAGCTACCCATGGCCAGGATGAAGAGTGGGTAAAACCACTTCAGAGGTCCGAACCCAATGAGGTTGAAAACTCATGGGATGAGCTGTGGGTAGGGGTGAAAGGCCAATCAAACCCGGTGATAGCTGGTTCTCCCCGAAATATATTTAGGTATAGCCTCGTGTGTCTGCAACGGAGGTAGAGCACTGGATGGGCTAGGGGTCCTACCAGATTACCAAACCCAACCAAACTCCGAATGCCGTTGACAGCAATCACGGGAGTCAGACCGCGGGCGATAAGGTTCGTGGTCGAGAGGGTAAGAGCCCAGATCGCCAGCTAAGGTCCCCAAGTGTATGCTAAGTGGGAAAGGAAGTGGAAGCGCGTAGACAACCAGGAGGTTGGCTTAGAAGCAGCCATCCTTTAAAGAAAGCGTAACAGCTCACTGGTCGATGTGAGTCCGCGCCGAAAATATAACGGGGCTCAAGCATACCACCGAAGCTGCGAGATCGGCTGCCCCTTCGGGGGCGGTGGATCGGTAGGGGAGCGTTCCAGTTGCCTGTGAAGGTAGACCGAAAGGACTGCTGGAGGTTCTGGAAGTGATCATGCTGACATGAGTAGCGATAAAGCCGGTGAGAAACCGGCTCGCCGGAAGCCCAAGGTTTCCTGGGGAAGGTTAATCCGCCCAGGGTTAGTCGGATCCTAAGCCGAGGCCGAAAGGCGTAGGCGATGGGAAACAGGTCAATATTCCTGTACCACTGGGGTATGCATCGAAGCTGCACGGGAGGACGGAGATTGGTAGGTCAGCCCACCGTCGGATGTGGGTTCAAGCCCGCAGGGGTGTCCTTGGATAATAAACGGGACAACCGCCCCGAGGGGTGAAGAGGAGCACCTTAGGTGCACAAACTGATCGATCCTATGCTTCCAAGAAAAGTCCCGCAGTGGAGTATGCTCCGGTGTCCGTACCGCAAACCAACGCAGGTGGGCAGGGAGAGAATCCCGAGGCGCTTGAGATAACCCTCGCTAAGGAACTCAGCAAATTGGCACCGTAACCTAGGGAGAAGGTGTGCCCACATTAGGTGTAAGATTATTCTTCTGAAGCCGAAGTGGGTTGCAGTGACCAGGCGGTAGCGACTGTTTACTAAAAACATAGGACTCTGCAAACTCGTAAGAGGACGTATAGGGTCTGACGCCTGCCCGGTGCCGGAAGGTTAAGGGGAGCAGTTAGTCCTTCGGGGCGAAGCTGTGAACCGAAGCCCCGGTAAACGGCGGCCGTAACTATAACGGTCCTAAGGTAGCGAAATTCCTTGTCGGGTAAGTTCCGACCTGCACGAATGGCGCAACGACTTCCGCACTGTCTCAGCGAGGGACTCAGCGAAATTGAACTGGCGGTGAAAATGCCGTCTACCCGCGACAAGACGGAAAGACCCTGTGGACCTTTACTACAGCTTGACAGTGAATCTCGAATTGGTTTGTAGAGGATAGGTGGGAGGCTTTGAAGCCGGATCGTCAGATTCGGTGGAGCCACCGGTGGAATACCACCCTGATCAGTTTGGGGTTCTAACTCTGGCCCGTAACCCGGGTCGAGGACACTGTCTGGTGGGTAGTTTGACTGGGGCGGTCGCCTCCCAAAAGGTAACGGAGGCGCGCTATGGTTCCCTCAGGCTGATTGGAAACCAGCCGTAGAGTGCAAAGGCATAAGGGAGCTTGACTGCGAGACCGACGGGTCGAGCAGGTGGGAAACCAGGTCTTAGTGATCCGGCGGTTCTGAGTGGAAAGGCCGTCGCTCATCGGATAAAAGGTACCCCGGGGATAACAGGCTGATCGCCTCCAAGAGTTCACATCGACGAGGCGGTTTGGCACCTCGATGTCGGCTCATCGCATCCTGGGGCTGAAGTCGGTCCCAAGGGTTTGGCTGTTCGCCAATTAAAGCGGTACGCGAGCTGGGTTTAGAACGTCGTGAGACAGTTCGGTCCCTATCTGTCGTGGGCGCAGGATACTTGAGAGGAGCTGTCCTCAGTACGAGAGGACCGGGATGGACGCACCTCTGGTGCTCCAGTTGTCTTGCCAAGGGCATAGCTGGGTAGCCACGTGCGGAAAGGATAACCGCTGAAAGCATCTAAGCGGGAAGCCTCCCTCGAGATCAGGTATCCCGTCTCGGCCTTCGGGCCGAGCCTGAAGACCCCTTCTAGACTAGGAGGTTGATAGGCTGGAGGTGGAAGCGCAGCAATGCGTGAAGCTGACCAGTACTAATTGGTCGTGTGGCTTGACCATTCTTTGATTCGCTACGTCCATTCGCGCTTCGTACGCGAAATGGACGCTGGGAATCAGAGGTCCGTCAGGAAGTGGCCAGAGTTGAACGCGAGAGCCATTTCTCGCGCGTACAGCACCGCTCGGTGGTTTGCGAGTGGTGAGAACGTTTCTCGAATACGGTTTCCGGTGGTGATGGCGGAGGGGTCACACCCGATTCCATTCCGAACTCGGAAGTTAAGCCCTCCAGCGCCGATGGTACTGCACGGGCCACTGTGTGGGAGAGTAGGTCGCCGCCGGATTTATTTTTTCGTTCGCGCGTCGGGCCGTCCTGAATGGGACGGCCCGTCGTCGTTTCGGCCGCGCCATCTCAGCCGCGGTGGTTGAGCGAGGCGGCGTAGGGCTTGGAACACAGCGTGCCGAACAGGGCGTCCGAGGTGGCGCTGCCCAGCATGTGGTAGTCGAAGGCACAGCTGCGATCGAAGGGCTTGGTGTGTCCCTGGTAGTCGGTGTCGGCGCGGATGCGCAGCTCGTCCGAGCGCAGCACATCCGACCCCCTGCCGTCGAAGCGGTTCCACGACGAATCGAGCGTCAATTGTCCACTGATGGTCGTCGTGGCCGCGAAGAAGCCGAAGTCGCCGCTGAGTTTGCAGGACGAGGCGGTCAGCGCCAGGTCGAACTCGTCCAGCGCCGCCCCGGCGCTGAAGGTGCCCTGCAGGGTCAGGCTGCCGCCGTGCGGGCAGTCGGCCCGGCCTTCGATGTCGCCGGGCTGTACGCCGCTCAGCTCCGGCGTGATGGTCTCCATCACACCGTAGGCGATGGTCACCGCCACCATCTTGTCGCGGATGAAGTTGGGGTAATCCACGTCGGGCCGGCCGCATCCCCCGATGCAAAAGGACAACAGCAAACCGGCCACTACGAATCGCCTCGGGTCGATCGGGCGGCGCATCATTCCCTCCAGATGAAGCCGGTGCTGAAGATCTGGCCGGCGAAGGGGGTGGTGTCGATGACCGGATCGCCCTCGCAGACCTGGGAATCGCAATTCGAATCGCAGTTGGGCGAGACCGCGCAGTAGGTGGCCGACATCTTGTTGTGGATCTCGATGATCGAGTGGGTATCGACCGGGAAGTTGCCCACGGTGGCGTACTCGGTCTCCGCGCAGACCGTGCCCACCTCGACCCCGTCGACCAGCAGGTCGCTTTCGCGGCTGACGATATTGGAGAACACCAGCTGGAACTCGTCCTCGCCCGGGGCCGGCACCCCGTTGCGTCCCTGCTCGAGGCAGTTGTCGCAGCCGCCGCCGGCCAGCGCGGACAGCAGCAGGCCGCAATACACGAGCCATCCTCGAATCATCTCTGGCCTCCCGGTGGCCCTCGCGGGCCGGTGAGCCAAGGGCCGCAAACGGCGTGGCGTCGCGACCCGCACGTAACGCGATAGTTCGAGTGTGCCCCGAAGCCAGCCGCGAGCGCAAGCCCGAGCGCGATCGTCGAACTCCAGGCCATCGGCTCTTGCATCTGCGCCCTGGATGGGCTTTGCTGCGACCATGCCGGCTACCGCACAGCGCATTCGGGGCGGACTGCGCGATCTGCTCGCGCCGTTGATTGCGGGCTGGCCGGCCGTGCTGCTCACCGCTTCGGCGCTGGCCCTGGTGCTGCTGCACCTGGGACCGGGCAGCCGCGCGTTTTTCGCCGAGACGCTGGCGCCGCTGTGCTGTCCGGCGGCCGATGCACTGGAATTGGGCTGGTGGGCGGCGCTGTACCAACACGCGGCGGCCTTCGTGCTGTTTTTGCTGCTGCCGCTGGTGGTCTCGCGTTTGGCGCTCGGGGCGCGGCCGAGCGAGTTGGGCCTGGGGCTGGGGCGCTGGCGCCTGGGCTTCGGCGCCGTGGTCCCGCTGGGGCTGCTGCTGGTGGCCTTGCCGGGAGGGCTGTCGGCCGGCGGCATGCCGGTTTTCGTGCAGGAGTACCCCCTGGCCGCCGCGGCCGGTGCATCGACCGAACGCTTCGTGCTCTACCAGCTGGCGTATGGTTTTCTCTACTACGCGGCCTACGAGGCCTTCTTTCGCGGCATGCTGCAGTTCGGCTTGCGCGAGCACATCGGAGCGACCGGGGCGATCCTGGTCCAGACGGCCATCACCACCCTGTTGCACATCGGCAAGCCGCCGGCCGAAATCTGGTCGGCGCTGGTGGCCGGCTTCGTGTTCGGCTCCCTGGCGCTGCGCCTGCGGTCGGTCTGGCCCCTGTGGTTGATCCACTGGGGACTCGGTCTGTTGACCGACTGGTCCTGCGCGAGCGCCGGAGGCTGAGCGGCATGCGGGTTCTGGTCACCGGGGCCAACGGATTCATCGGTTCGACGCTCACCCGGCGCCTGTTGCGCGACGGCCACGCGGTGCGATGTCTGATCCATCGCGCCGAGCACCGCCTGCGGGGCCTGCCCATCGAACTCGTCCGCGGATCGGTGCGCGATCGCGGCTGTCTGGCCAGGGCGCTCAGCGGGGTCGAATGCGTTTTCCACCTCGCCGGCCGGGCCACCGACTGGGGCCCGCGCGAGCTGTTCTACCGCATCAACGTCGACGGCACCCGCCACCTGCTCGACGCCGCCGCCGCGGCCGGGACGCGGCGGCTGGTGTTCACCAGCAGCCTGGCGGTCCACCGCTTCAGCGGCCATGTGGATGCCGGCGAGCAGACAGCGGCCGACCAGACGCGCTATGCCTACGGAGCCTCCAAAGTGGCGGCCGAGCATCTGGTCCGCACGGCCTGCATTCGCGGACTGCTCGAGACGGTCATCGTGCGTCCTGGCGTGGTGGTCTACGGCCCGCAGGACACCACGGCCTTTGCCGACATGGCACCGCTGCTGGCCCGCGGCCGCTGGACCCACGTGATCGGCGGCCGGGCCCTGCTGTGCACGGTCTACGTCGACAACCTGGTCGATGCCCTGCTGGCCGCCGCCACCAACGACGCTGCGGCCGGCCGAATCTACAATGTCACCGACGACCGCAAGCTGACCTGGCGCGACTACATCTCGGCCGCCATCACCGCCTTCGGCGCACGCGAGCGCAGCCTGTCGGTTCCGCGTCCGCTGGCGCGGGCGGCGGGCATGGGTCTCGAGGCGTTGTGGCGCGCCTTCGGTGCCCGCCGGCCGCCGCCCATCACCGACTACCGCACCGCCCTGGTGGCCGACGATTTCCATTTCAACTGCGAGCGCGCCAAGCGCGAACTGGCCTACCGACCGCGGGTGGAGCTGGAAGAGGGCCTGCGGCGCACGGTGGACTGGTGGCGAGAGGCGGTGCAGCGGTGAGCGCCTCCGACCGCGTACCCGCCTCGCCGGTCTTGGTCACCGGCGCCAACGGCTTCATCGGCCAGGCCCTGTGCGCCGGCTTGCTGCGGGCCGGCTGCACCGTGCGCGGGGCCGTGCTGCGGGGCACCGACGCAGAACCGCTGGAACGGATGGGTATACCGGTCTATCCGGGCGACATCCTGCAGCCCGAGACGCTGGCACCGGCGCTGCAAGGGGTGCGCAGCGTCTATCACCTGGCGGCGCTGGCCACCGACTGGGCCCCCTGGGATCGCTTCATGCGGGTCAACGCCGAAGGCACCGCCTGCGTGTTGGAGGCCGCCCGTCGAGCCGGGGTGCAGCGCCTGGTCCACATGAGTTCGCTGGTGGTCCATCCCTTCAGCGGTCACGTGGCGGCGGATGAGCACGCGCCGCTGGGCAACCGCACCAACGGCTATTGCGCCGCCAAGGGGGTGGCCGAAGGCCACGTGCGCCGGGCGCAGCAGGCGGGTTGGTTCGAGACGGTGATCATCCGGCCGGGCACGGTCATCTACGGCCCCGGCGACACCACCGCCTTCGTCCATTTGGCGCCCGCACTCGAGCGCGGCCCCTTGCCGCTGGTGGGCGACGGAGAGACGGTCACCTGCTGCAGCTATGTCGGCAACTTGGTCGACGGCCTGCTGCTGGCCGGCCACAGGCCCGAGGCCGCCGGTCGCAGCTACGTGCTGACCGACGACAGGATGGTGACCTGGCGGGCCTACCTGAGCGCGGTCTGCAGCGCCCTGGGCGTCCGTCCGCGGCTGATCGGCGTGCCGACCTGGATGGTGCGCGCCGCCGGCTGGAGCCTGGAGACCATCTGGCGCAGCGCCGGCTTCAGCCATGCGCCGGTGGTGCACCGCTACCGGGTCGCTTTGATGGCGCGCGATTTCCATTTCGGCTGCGAGCGGGCCAAGCGCGAGCTGGGTTACCGGCCGCGGGTCGGGCTGGAGTCCGGGCTGGCGCGGACGGTCGAATGGTACCGGCGCTGGCAAGTCGCTGCTGGGCGGGCTTGAGCATGCAGGTTCTGGTCACCGGTGCCAGCGGTTTTCTGGGCTCGCATCTGGTCGATGCGCTGCTGGCCGAGGGGATGGAGGTGCGGGTCCTGCTGCGCGCGAGTTCGTCGCGCCGCTGGTTGCGCGGCCTGCCGATCGAGATCGTCGCCGGCGACGTGACCGCGGCGCCCGATCGCCTGGCCGCGGCCGTGGCCGGGGTGGAGCTGGTCTTCCACGCCGCCGGCCTGACCAAGGCCGTCGATGCGGCCCGGCTCGACGCGGTCAACCGCGGGGGCACGCTCAATCTGCTCGCG